>NZ_CAJHBJ010000004.1:0-161506 GCF_904846595.1 Psychrobacter sp. HII-4
ACGAAATCGAAATCGTCGGTATCAAAGACACCCAAAAAACCACCTGTACTGGTGTTGAGATGTTCCGCAAACTGCTAGACGAAGGTCGTGCAGGCGAAAACTGTGGCGTACTACTCCGTGGTACCAAACGTGAAGAAGTCCAACGTGGCCAAGTACTAGCCAAGCCAGGTTCAATCACCCCACACACCAACTTCGACGCCGAAGTATACGTACTATCAAAAGAAGAAGGTGGTCGTCATACTCCGTTCCTAAACGGCTATCGTCCACAGTTCTACTTCCGTACCACTGACGTAACTGGCGCAATCCAATTACAAGACGGTACAGAAATGGTCATGCCTGGTGACAACGTTGAGATGAGCGTAGAACTTATCCACCCAATCGCTATGGACAAAGGCCTACGTTTCGCTATCCGTGAAGGTGGCCGTACTGTAGGTGCTGGTGTAGTAGCTAACGTAAAAGACTAAGCGATACTGATCTCAGCGCAAGCTGACACCGAGTATTGAGTAGTGAAAAGCCATCCTTTATAGGGTGGCTTTTTTTTGGGCGCTTAGCTTATAGGTGTTATGGGGGTTTATTGGAAAGGGGGCGGCATGACGGTAATACAAATTTTGTCAAAAGATACTCAAGACTTTAGGGAAGTGGTGCAAGCGGTAGCTGCTATCGAGTCTATCGTCCAACCGCAGGATGCGTGGTCGTATCAGGCGATGATTGATTTGTTTGAGCAAGACAGTGTCCATCTGCTGATCGCTTATGAGTCAGCAGAGTCGGCTGCAGCCGTGCAAGGTTACTGCCTATATCAAAGCGTCTTTGAACAAGCAGAAATTTTACGCATTGGCACTCATCCTGATTATCAGCGCCGCGGGATTGCATCGCAAATTTTTGCGCAGTTACACTTAGCGCTGAGAGATAAACAAGTAGAGAGTCTGCTATTAGAGGTGCGAGCGGACAACGCGCCTGCGATTGCGTTATATAAGCAGCAAGGCTTTGAGATGATCCATCAGCGTAAAAACTATTACCAGCTAGCCCAGAAGCCAGCTGTCGATGCCCTGATCATGCAGCTGACTTATCGTGATTTTAAATGATTGGTTCATGATTTTAAATGATGGGTAGATGATACATATGTAATGCGCTTGTTTAGCAATGCAGCTGTGCAACCTTACAGGTCTGAGGGAGGTTTTCTTTTGCAAACGTCGACGTTGGGTTTGTAGTCACTGTCTGTTCTCATGTGCTCAAGCACTTCAATGCGCTCGGTGAGCAGCTCAACCATGACATTGATATTGGCTTGTTGTTTTTTTACTTGTGCCAGTTTTTGCTGTGTGAGAAGTAATTGTAGGTCGATGTCTAATTGGCCATCATAATAATCATTGAGGCTGTCTCTGATTTCGGTGAGTGTAAAACCGATGGCTTGCGCGCTTTTTATCAGCTCAATACGTTCAACACATTCAGGATGAAACTCAGTATATAGCCGTGAGCCTGCCTGACGTTTGCGCGATCTGAGTAGGCCTAGCTGGTCATAGTGACGCACCGTGTCTTTGGTGGTATTGGCTTTGGCAGCCAGTTTTCCAATTAACAAAAATGAGGTATCAAGTGCCATAATAATCTCAAAAGTGGGGCGTTATTTGCCGCTTTGCCAAGGGTGTGGTGTATCAAGCAGCGAGACTGCTAGCGGTTGGTGGGAGTCACTGTGCCAATGCTCAGCATCACTTACGAGCAAGCTATCTAACTGATGCAAAAAGTCAGCACGAGGTAAGGTGGTGGCGCCCAAGCTCATGAGGTGCTCGTTTGGCAATTGGCAATCGACCAGTGCGACCTGACTTTGCTCGCATAAACGCATTAAACCCCAAAACGCCATCTTGGATGCGTTTGACGCACGGTGAAACATCGATTCTCCAAAATAAATACCGCCCAGCTTTAGACCATATAGACCGCCAACGAGCGTGCCTTGTTCATCCCAAACTTCGATACTATGAGCAAAGCCTTGGGCGTGTAGCTTGCCATAAGCGTCGATCATCTCTTGATGAATCCAAGTATGCTCGCCTTCAGGCAGACCATTGCTACGCGGTAAGCTACAAGCATGGATGACTTCGTCAAACGCTTGATTGAGGGTGAGTTGCCAGCGTTCTTTTTTGACCTGACGGCGCAACGACTTACTGGGTATATACTCAGCCGGCACCATGACGCAGCGCGGCTCAGGGCACCACCACGCGATAGGCTCGTCTTCATTAAACCAAGGAAACAGCCCCTGCGCATAAGCAGAGATGAGCGTCTCGGAGGCCAAATCACCACCCAGCGCCACGATGCCGATGCCATCAGGGTCAATGGTGGTGGGGTCGGGAAAGTCATAACGCCCAAGACTTTTTAGGGTCTCAGGCGTGATAGGATTATGGTTTTGTTGCCAAAGATGACTCATTTAGGCTTCTTTATCAGCAGTCAATGTCGAGGCGTAGGTATGGTCAGAAGCATCTGCCTCACCGATGGCATCGAGATATTTTTCTGCATCAAGGGCGGCCATACAGCCGGTGCCTGCTGAGGTAATGGCTTGACGATAGACGTGATCGGCGACATCACCTGCCGCAAATACCCCTTCTACACTGGTCTGGGTGGCGTTACCATTTAGGCCGCTATTGACGACAAGATAGCCGTCTTTCATAGCTAGCTGACCTTTGAATAGGTCAGTGTTTGGCTTATGACCAATGGCGACGAACATGCCCATTGCATCCAGTTGTTTGGTGCTGCCATCGACGGTAGATTCGATCAACACCCCATTGACACCCATGTCGTCACCAACCACTTCTTTGACTTGATGGTTCCACTCAATTTTGATATTACCGTTTTTGGCTTTTTCAAACAGCTTGTCTTGCAGGATTTTCTCGGAGCGCAAGCTGTCGCGGCGATGCACCAAGGTCACCTCAGAGGCGATGTTTGATAGGTATAAAGCTTCTTCGACCGCGGTATTGCCGCCGCCGATGACCGCGACTTTTTGGTCTTTATAAAAGAAACCATCACAAGTAGCACAAGCAGATACGCCAAGACCTCTAAATTTGGTCTCTGACTCCAAGCCCAAATACTGCGCCGAAGCGCCCGTTGAGATGATAAGCGCATCACACGTGTAGCTGCCATTGTTGCCCGTCAATTGAAACGGACGTTCGTTTAGATTGACGTCATTGATATGATCATAGACCAACTCGGTACCGAAACGCTCGGCATGTGCCTTCATACGTTCCATCAACGCAGGCCCAGTCAAATCGTACGCATCGCCTGGCCAGTTATCAACTTCTGTGGTGGTGGTCAGCTGTCCGCCAACTTCCATACCCGTGATCATGACAGGCTTTAGGTTAGCGCGCGCAGCATAGACAGCCGCGGCATAACCGGCAGGGCCTGAGCCTAAAATAATGAGCTTTTCGTGACGTGGGGCAGTAGTGTCAGTTGCCATGAGTTGTTCCTTGCTAAATATACGAATTAAAAATGTAAGTTATAAATATAATAAAAGACGAATATCAAAAATGACTACAAATATGCTTCTTCTAATTGCTATGTGATAATAACATAAGGGCAGTTGGCAAAAAGTGCAAGTTTGCTAAAGCAAACATGGGTATCATTACAATCAAAGCATCAAACCCTTGAATTCTAGGGTGCTAAAGGTAGGCGCTAATCGGCCAAGTCTTTATCAAATCCGGTTTAATGGTGATGATAAAGGTGTATTGTTTTATTTTCTTAAGAAGACTGTCGCCACTGTACCTATGTATTTGTTATTATAAGAAGTTATGCCAAGCGCAGTAAGGGCTAAGTGATCTTGTCATCTATTTTGATAACCGCACTTATAATTGTTTTATACAAGTAGCCATTGCCGCTGCGCTCGGTATCTTGGTACAGGTTGATCGGTACCGTTTATGTCAGCACTTTATGTCAGCATGGTTAGCGTTAATCATGGGCTGGCGACCATTTAGTATTATTAACAAGGCAGATCTTACGTGATATCAGCACCGCTAATTGAGTATTTAAAAAAAGGAATATTTACCCTGCTTGGGTTAATACTGACCGTTTATCTGTTTGTCATTTTGATGACGTATACGGGTAATGACCCTAGCTGGTCGCATATCAGCAGCGATATGACCACGATCAACAATATGGGCGGTAAAACTGGTGCATGGTTGTCAGATTTGCTGTATCGGTTTTTTGGTTTTGGCGCGTGGTGGCTACTGGCGTTTATGGTCTATGAGTCCATCTTGATTTGGTGGGACAATAAGCCAACATTTTGGCTGATGCGCTTGGTCGCTTATGTGTTTTTGTTATTAAGTGCCAGTGCGCTGTTTGCTCAATTGGTCGCGCTGGTACAGCAGGTTGCAGATCCTGTGGCCACTGAACTAGAAGGCGTGGCCGGCGGTATCATCGGCCTTGAGCTTCAAGCTCGTTTGGCGCAGCTATTATCGCAGTGGGGGAGTGTGGTGTTTTTGACCGTGTTTGTCACCATCACTGCAACCTTTGCGTTTAATATTCACTGGCTGAGCATTTATCAAAAAATCACCACGCTGGCTTGGCTTGGCTCAGGGGTCAAAAACAAAGAGGCGACCGCTATTGATGACCAAGCGGGCAAGCAGTACAGCGCTGCTGGGTATAGTGATGACCAACAGGCGCTCAAAACACCAGCAGCATCAGAGCACGAGCAGCTAGCATTAGAGCTGCCCACTGCTGATGCTACGGATGGCGCACAGTCTGCGGATAAAAGTGGCCGATTTGGCAATGTGTTGTCCGAGTTTTTGACCACATCAGGACTGGCTGATAGTGTCAAAGCCTCGGTGGTTGCCGCGACACAAGCTGCAAAAGCGACTACATCGCCTGACAGCGTAGCGCCGCCTGCCATGCCAACGCAGTCGAGCGCCGAGCTGCAAAGCCCCGTAGCCGCTGCTAAAAGTGGCGCGGTCAGTGCCAGCGATGCAGCCGCGGCGACGGCCACCCCTGTGATGACTCGCAAAGTAGAGCCAAGCTTTGCATGGAATGATGCGAGCACGGTGGATGATTTATTGGCCAGCGAGCAGGCGCACTATCATACTGATGGTAGCTTTGTTGCTGGTGATAGCTATGTTAATGGCGATAGCTATATGGCAGATACGACCGACGATATCTCTGAGACTGCATCTACCGTATCCGCCTCTTATGACAATAGTAATGAAACGCTAGATAGTGAGGCGACCTCTGTGACGTCAGCTATAGAGACTCCCGATACTGATGATACGGCCACTGACGATGTCGATATCTTGGCTGAGGCATGGTTGGCAGAACACGCAGAGACGCTCACTCCTGCTACTGCAGCAGTCGATGACGTCGTATATAAGGAATCAACGTCAGATGCTGCCGCGCCCAGCTCCGTATCTATGGAGAGTCCGGCAGCTGGTAGACCAGCGGCAGAGGCAAGAGAAGCAAACGTATCACATAGCTCAGAGGTAGAGCCTGTCGAGCCCTCGTTCAGCTCGGCGTCTACCACGCAACCCTCTGCTGTAGAGCCTACCTCAGAGGTCGCTACCTCTATCGCAGACACCGCGGATATGACCCCGACCAACACGCCGCCTGCCAACCCCAAACAAGCACCAACAGTGGCGGCGATGACACCAGAAACATCTACCAAGCCTGCGGTGAGCTTTGCGGTACCAGAGGGAGGTAGTAGCAATCATATCACCGATATGATGCCAGATGATGATGCAGAAGCAGTTGCAGCCGTCATGCCAGATATCAGTGATGATGCCGCATTTAGTAAAAAGTCACGCTCAATGCAAACAGCGGCATATCGTAATAGCCTCACGCCGATACCTGAGATGTCTATCTTGGACAAGCCAGACCCTGAGCGTAAGCCCAGCTATACCGTCGCAGAGCTTGAGCAGTTGTCTGAGTTATTAGAGATTAAGCTGCAGGAGTTCAATGTCAAAGCAAGCGTGGTAAATGCCATACCAGGGCCGGTGGTGACCCGCTTTGAAGTCGAGTTGGCACCAGGCGTCAAAGCCAGTAAAGTTACGGGTATCTCGCGAGATTTGGCGCGCTCGCTATCGATGGCGTCTTTGCGTGTGGTCGAGGTGATCCCAGGCAAGCCTTATATCGGTATCGAAGTACCCAATAAAAAACGCGAAATGGTGCGTCTGATTGAGCTGCTTAATACGGAAACATACAAAGACCCTAAAGCGCAGGTTAGCATGGCGATGGGTAAAGATATCGGTGGCAATCCGATCATCACCGATCTTGCACGGGCGCCGCACATGCTGGTCGCCGGCACTACAGGCTCTGGTAAGTCGGTACTGGTCAACTCCATGCTACTGTCCATGCTCCTCAAATATACCCCCAATGAGCTGCGCCTGATTTTGATTGACCCAAAGCAGCTTGAGCTTGCCAACTACAATGATATCCCGCATCTACTGACGCCAGTGGTCACTGACATGACTGAAGCGGCCAGTAGCCTCTCGTGGTGCGTGGCGGAGATGGAGCGCCGCTATCAGCTCATGAGCCTGCTGAAGGTACGTAAGCTGGGCGAATTTAACAAAAAAGTCGTCGCCGCCGAAAAAGCAGGCAAGCCTATCATCGATCCGCTATGGCGACCCAATGACAGCGTCAGTATGAGCCAAGCGCCTAAGCTCAAGACATTACCGATGATTGTGATTGTCGCAGATGAGTTTGCTGATATGATTATGCAGGTCGGTAAACAGGCCGAAGAGCTGATCACGCGGTTGGCACAAAAGTCACGCGCGGCTGGTATTCATTTGATGCTCGCCACTCAGCGTCCGTCAGTCGACGTCATTACCGGTTTGATCAAAGCCAATATTCCAGTGCGAGCCGCCCTCCGTGTGAACTCAAAGGTCGATTCGCGTACCATCTTGGATAGCGGCGGCGCAGAGGACATGCTGGGCAACGGCGATATGCTGTTTTTAGGGCCAGGCCAGATTGAGCCGGATCGTGTGCATGGCGCTTACGTCAGTGACGAAGAGGTCAACCGTGTCTGTGACGCATGGCGTGAGCGCGGCGCACCCGACTATATTGACAATATGGCGGGAAACTTTGAGCTATCTAGCCCTGGCGGCGGTAGTACTGGCAATGCGTCGGGTGAAGACGACGACCTATACGATGAGGCAGTCGCCTTTATTATGGAAACGCGCAAAGTATCAGCCTCTAGTATTCAGCGTAAATTTAGTATCGGCTATAACCGCGCCGCTCGTATTGTTGACTCCATGGAGGAGGCTGGGCTAGTCAGCTCGATGGGCAAAAGCGGCAAGCGTGAGCTGTTGATGTGATGAACAGTGAGTTTGATTGAGTGACAAAAAGCGAGTTACAGTAAGTAGCTCGCTTTTTTTATGAGCGTTGTTTGCCATCACAACGTACAAATTTGCCGTCCTAAAATAGATGACATGATAGATTCAGTAGATCAAGCCGACCTGCATATATAGACATCAGATATGGAGTAAACACAGCAGTGTCGATAAGGTGGTTACTATTGAAGCGATGAAACCGATATACTAAAAGTGATAAATAACTTAAGAACAAGGAAGCTCGGTTATGTTTAAAGAATACACCCAGTATGATGCGATAGCGCTAGCGGCATTGGTCAATGCCGGAGAGGTCAGCGCCAGAGAGCTGCTGGATGCGGCTGTCTATCAAGCCAATAAGCTCAACCCTAAGCTAAATGCCATAATCCATCGTTTTGATGAGCGTGCCTATCACGCGGCGGCGCAAGGCCTACCGGCAGGCGCGTTTACAGGCGTGCCTTACTTGCTCAAAGATTTGTCGTTTAGCTTTGAGGGAGAGCCTGTCACGATGGGCAGCCGTAGTGTCAATATTGTCTCAAAAAACGACAGCGAAATCGTCAAGCGTATGAAAGCCACTGGCGTCAATACCTTTGGCAAGACCAATACCCCTGAGTTTGGGTTGATCATCACCACCGAGCCCAAGGCGCATGGCGCAACGCATAATCCCTTTAAAAAAGGCTACAGTGCTGGCGGCTCCTCAGGCGGTAGTGCAGCGGCGGTGGCAAGCGGTATTGTACCGATGGCAGGCGCTGGTGATGGTGGCGGCTCGATACGCTTTCCTGCGGCGTGGTGCGGCGCGTTTGGCTTAAAGCCTAGCCGTGGCCGTAACCCCATGGGCCCGACGTTTGGGGAGGGCTGGGAAGGCGCTGTCGCCGATCATGTGATTACCCGCTCCGTTCGCGATAGTGCCGCGATGCTCGATGCCACCAGTGGCGCTGAGATTGGCGCGCCCTTTATCATTGCGCCGCCAGAGGGGTCGTTTTTGCAGGCTGCGATGCGCGCACCGCGGCAGCTGACCATTGCGCTACATCAGCAGCCACTGATCGCAGGTACGGTGGTGGACAAGGAAGTGCTGGCAGTCCTTGAAAAAACTGCCAAGCAGTTAGAGGCCATGGGGCATCGCGTGGTGCCTGCCGAGCCTAATATCGATATCGAGCAATTTTGGCATGATTTTATGGTTGTGGTGTGCGCCCATACAGCATTTACCATCGATAATATCGAGCGTGATTTTGGGCCGCAGCATATCAAAAAACTAGAGCCACAAACCTACAATATGGCGCTTTTGGGTCGTTCATTATCAGCGGTAGACTTGGCGCATGCCAAACACGGCTGGCATCACAGTCAATATCAGACAGGCTTATTACTAGAAGAGTACGATATGATTTTGTGTCCGACCGTACCGACACCAGCGGTCAAGCATGGCGTACTACCGCCTAGCCGTATAGATGAGATGCTGATGCGTAGCGCAGAGCTGCTCAATAAAGGCATAGATATGGGTAAATACGCCTTTAGCTCAGGCATGATAGAAAAGCTGAGCCAGCCTGTGCTGAGTAAGATGGCTTTTACCTTACTAGCTAATGTCACAGGTTTGCCTGCGATGTCACTGCCGGTAGGCATGAGCAAAAAAGGCTTGCCGATTGGTATGCAGCTGATCGGACGGATGAATGATGAGGTGACGTTGTTTAGTATCGCAGGTGAGATGGAGCGTGCAGGGCTGTTTACGAAGTCAGCGTTTGAGAAGTAGCTCAAGCTATTCAAAACAACGTCGTCAAAACGCAGCAGCTAAGATACCTTAGTCAAAGCGATAAATATCCATACCTAAGCTATGGTGCGCCATGCTTTGATGTATCACTGAGACGCGCTGGCCGGCACCCAAAGCAAAAAACAGCGGCAACAGATGCTCATCACTAGGATGGATGTTTTTATAATTGGGATAACGCTGCCAATCAAGAGCGCTTGGAATGTCGGTTTTGAGCTGCTTGAGTAGCCATATTTTAAAACTATTGGCGCTCTGATCGATGCTGTCCGCCTGCCAGCGCAGGGCTTGCAAGTTATGAGTGATATTGCCTGAGCCGATGATCAGTATCTGCTCATCACGCAAACTCGCCAGCTGCGCCCCTAACTGATAGCAGGCGAGACTGTCATAATGTTGCGGCAAAGAAATCTGTACGATCGGAATAGTGGCTTCTGGATATAGATGTTTGAGCGGCGCCCAGACGCCATGATCAGAGGCGCGCATGGGGTTTAGTCTGCAGGTAATACCGCGCGCGGTGAGCTGCTGCGCAAGCGACTCGGCAAGCAGCGGATGACCTGCGGCAGGGTATTGTATCTCATACAGCTCAGCGCCAAACCCAGAAAAATCATGCCAAGTCTTTGGCTGAGGATTGCTGCTGATCTCAAGCTTTGCTGATTGCCAATGTGCCGACATAATAACGATGGCACGCGGCACAGGCAGGTTTTGGCCGATACGCGCCAAGGCACTGGTCGTCGCTGACTGCTCTGTGGCTAGGCTTGGCGCGCCGTGCGAGACAAATAGCGCTGGCAACTTTGCGTGCTTAGAGAGGGTAGAAGTATCGGGCCACGCATCAGCGGCACTAATGGGCGCTGACGTGTGGCTGCCTGATGGTTGCTGCTCGGCGCTCGGCGCAGTAGCAGTAAGTGCTGTGTTTTTTGAATGAGTCATGTAGCGTTTATTAGGGCTTGCAGCGATATTTCAATCCTGCCTGTCTGTTATCCTACCAAAAGCCTGATCTGTCTTGTGAGCATTTAGTTGCCACGATGATAGGGGTGGTTGTGATTGATGCTCATGGCGCGGTAGAGCTGCTCCATCAATACCACGCGTACCAGTGGATGCGGCAGTGTCAGCGCCGATAGTGACCATTTGACATCGGCCTTTGCCAACACTTCTGGCGACACGCCATCAGCGCCGCCAATGACCAGTGCGATATCATCGCCTTGCTGCATCGAGTCTGCCAGTTTTTCCGCCAGTCCTTCTGTCGAGAGCATCTTCCCTTTGACATCTAGTACCCATAGCTGCTCGCGGCTGGATGCTTGGTGAGCGGCCAATATGGCTTGTCCTTCTTGCTCGCGGTACTGAGCGAGGTTGGCTTTAGAAGGGTTCTTTGCCCGCTTTGCTGCCGCTATCTCGACAATCTCAGTACTGAGCATGGGCTGAATACGTTTAAAGTACTCATCAAAACCAGTTTGTACCCATTTTGGCATCTTAGTGCCCACGGTCAAGATTCTTACCTTCATATGATGTACCACTTCGATAATTAAAAAATATAACAAAAGAGAATGTAACAAAAGAGTTCTACGCTTAAGATATTGTAACAAACAAGCCTTTTACCTCGCATTTTTTTGTGCTTTACTAGCGTTTGACAAACAGTTGTTCTTTCTATTTGTTTTTTAGTTCTCACTTATGTACTACACATTTAGGTAGACCGTTTTTGACGAAAGGAGTCGTTTATGAACCGTATTACAGCCTGTACGCTCACTCTTATGGCAGGAGCCTTATTGCCCCTATCTGCGCAAGCGGCCTCATTAGATGGCACGCAGTGGCAAACCATCGATGATAAGACAGGGGAGAAAAAAGCCATCATTCAGTTAAATGAAAGAGGTGGTAAGGTCTCAGGTAAAATTATTAAGGTGCTTAATAAAGAAAAAGCCAAAGCCGTCTGTACTAAATGTCCTGGTAATCTTAAAAACCAGCCAGTGGAAGGCTTGCAGATTTTGACCGGTCTCAAGGCAGAGGGCAACAACCAATGGAGCGACGGTAAGCTGGTCGATCCTGAGTCTGGCAAAGTGTATTCAGGAAAAATCACCTTAAGTGACAATGGTCAAAGTCTTGATCTGCGCGGTTATGTCGGCACGCCATTGTTTGGCCGCTCACAGACGTGGCAACGCGTCAAATAGAATGCTTACTGCATTAGTCATCTCAAAACCAGTCACTTCAAAACCCCTCACATCAAAGGCTTAATGGTTTGCGAGATAGTGTTTTCTTTGCTGTGCGTGTCATCTGTAGGTTTGGGGATAATGGTCAGCTTGGCGTCAGACTCAAAGACCACCGCTTCGACATCATCAAAGCTGTTGATACCTTGAGAGCGCATCGCACACTCTATCTCTTGACGGGTCAGGCGCTCAGACCGCATGGCATCTGGCAAAAACTGGCCTTGATAAAAGACGATACGCGGCTCTGATAAAATAAAGTTGCTAAACTGCGGTGATACCGAGGCATATTTGGTGACCAAAAACTGCAACAGATAAAGCACCAATATCGAGGAGACCCCTTCGATAAACGGAACGTCTTTGAGCAAGATGGTGCTGGCACCCAGAGACCCGATCATCACCGTGACGACCCAATCGAAGTTGTTGAGCTGCGAGGTGGAGCGTTTGCCTGAGACTTTGGTCACCAGTACGATTAAGACGTACACCATGACGCTCGTCAACACGATACGGCCAAGCTTGTCTATATTGTCAAAAAAAATCATGTCCATAAAGCTAGCTCCTATTGAAAATACCAAAGCAAGTCGCTTAACACTGTAGGCGTTTACCTTAGCCTAACGGATTTTGCTCAGCAATAGAACAAAACTTTGTAGCACCGTGTATAGTCAGCGTTTTTTAAGGCACTTATATTGTCAATCCTAAATAAATTGACAGGCAGGATAGCAGGTGCCACGCCGTCATATTTTATGGATATTTATTTTGCATAGCATCTGTCGGCGTAGGCTCAGCATGTCATCGTGTTTTAAGTGAACAGATTCCTGTCGGGTCGTTTAGGGTTTTAGAGCGTCTTATAGGGTTTTGGGCGCAGGATCGAGTAGGCGGTTAAATGCCCAGATGCTGATGCGCGCGCTGACCAGTGACAGCACCACGATCATCACTAGCGCAGAGAGTAAGGGTAATGGCTGCTGCTTGGCCATCGCCAGCAAAACCTCACGGCTGATATCGTCAAACAGCAAAAACCATAACGCTAAAAAATACAGCCCCGTCAATAGCCAGACGACCATGATACCGCCCAGCATCAAGCGGTTGACTTCGTCTTTGTAAAGAGCGCGCTGCTGATGTTTAACAAACTTGCTGACTGCGATATAGGCTGCAAGGATGATGGATAGAACGGTGACCAGCTGTGCATTTAATGCCAGTTTGGTCTGAATCAGCATAAATAGGGCGCTGGCCAGTACATAACCGATCGCAAAGTATCTAATGTATGGCGGCATCTGAGGCTGAGTGCTCGCGCGTGTTGTGGCCAGTCCGTGAGGGTCGGTAGCGGGGCTGGGTTTATTGAGATTGGTGGTTTTGCGTGACATAAACGCGCCTTATTCAGATAAAAAAGAGAGTCGCCGTATTAGGGTGTGTCTTCAATTCATTCGATAGTTATAGTCGATACACTCTAAAAATGTCATAGCGCTACTGGGATGCTATTTTTAAACGTAGGTTGCGCAGCCTCTGGGAACGCAGCACGCAAGTAAAATTTATACCAGTAGCGCGTTTAAATCCATAACAGTTTTACATTCAGCTAACTATATCTAAATGGGTTAAAAATGGCCAAATTTTGCCAAACATCGTCAAATAGCGGGTTTATATCCCGATATTAACGGCGCTATTTTCCTTGTTTGACCGCAATGTTTGACCGCAATTTATCCCATTTTTATCCCCATTTTTGAAACGAAGACACACCCTAGTGCTGCGCGGTCCAGTCCAGCATCGCATCGAGTACAGGTCTTGCCGTATAAGCATTGAGCGCTTGCTCGCTATTGATGATACCCACGACCACATAGTCTTGCCCCGATAGGCCTTTGACATAGCCTGCCATAGAGGTGACGTTATTGAGCGTACCTGTCTTAATCCAAGCGCGGCCAATGGCGGCTGACTCAGGCAAGCGGTCACTGTGCGCGCTAATGGTGCCACTGACACCAGCGATGCCGAGCGAGTTGACATAAGCGTCAAAACTTGGGTGATCGTAGGCATAGATTAGCAGCTCGTTTAGGTTGGCCGCGGTGATCGTGCAGTCACGGCACAAGCCTGAGCCGTTGGTCAGATACGGCGCAGGCGTGTCTAGATGGTGTTGCCACCACTGGTTGATGGTCTGTAGGGCTACCGGATAGTTAGTGGTTGCAGGTTTGCCAAACTGATAGAGACTCGTCTGGTTGCCTCCTGCTTTTTCTTGTCCTTTTGGCTTGCTAACGGCAGTTTGAGTGGGTGTAGCAGTGTCAGCCGCGGTCATCTTAGTATCAGATGGTGGGGCGTAAGCGGCAATGGATAATGCCACTTGCTCAGTCATGACGTTGTTTGAAAAATGGTTGATGTCGTGGATTTGCTGAGCCAAGTTTAACGACGGATAGCTGACCTGTGGCAGCGGTGACATCGGTAGCGCACGCAAACCTGTTTTTGGCTGTTTATGAGATGACGCATTATAAGGCGTCTCGCGGCTGAGCACATCGCCTGTCAGGGTATTGCCCAGTGCTTGCCATTTGGACTTAATGATCCGCGCGGCAAAGTCTTTGGCATCAGGATAAGCCACATAAAACGCGTGCTCTTGGCAGCTATTTGGCAAGTTTTGATGAAACACCAGTTGGCTGGCTTGCCATACTGGCGCAAGGCTATAGCGCGCCTGTCCACAGCTCGCTGAGCGAGTGGCTATGGTGGTGGGCAATTGATAATCGGCCAGCTGCGGTGTGTAGGTGAGTCGCGCGTGGTCAGTGTCCAGCGGATAGCTTTTGATACCGATGGTACTAAAATTGACCAAAAAACCATCAGGACTTGCGTTATAAGGACGCAATGGTGCGTTGTCAAAGGCGGCAGGGTCTTTGCCCACCTTATCAAACACTGCGCTGTCGACGATGATATCCCCGTCGATATGATGAATACCTGAGGCTTGCACGTGATAGAGCAGCTGCTGTAGGCGCTCATGCGTCATTTTTGGGTCGCCGCTGCCTTGTAGCACCAAGTCGCCATACAAGCGCTCGCCGATGATCACGCCGGTATGATAGACGCGGGTATACCAGACAAAATCCGCCCCAAGTGTATCTAGCGCGATAAAGCTCGGTACCAACTTCATGGTGCTGGCAGGGGTGCGCGCTATCTGAGCTTGATGACTCAGTAAGGGTGAAAAAGATATCTTGGTCTTTGTATGTGCGGTGCTTTTTTGCTCGACATCCGCGCCGTCATTGACGCTACTATCGTCGGTGCTACTGTCTTGGCTTGTTTGCATTTTAGCGTTTGGCCACTTGGCCTCTGACGGTAGGGTGGGAATGCTCTCTAAGCTTTGATAAGTAGAAGGGTCGTCGGTATAAGCGTGTAGCTGCCGCTCATGTTTTTGGATGGTTTGTTTTTCTATGGTCACAAGCGTGCTTTGATAACTGGCAGCGTTGTTTGGGCGCTCTGCTGGATGCTGGCTGTCGATGACTTTGATAGGCGCTGGTAAGTGACTGGCGTTTTTGTCGCCCACTGGCGTGATGACGATACTGAGGTTGGCGGCGCTCAAATCTGCACGTGACAAGGCGGTTTGGATGGCCTCTGGTAGCGCCGCTTGGGCAACAAGCGGTGCCGCCAGCGCAGTGGCCAATAATGCTTGTCTGACCAAGTGCGTGACCAAGCGCCTGCCAAGTCGATGCAGTCGTAACGGCGCAACCGCAGCGTGCGGCGGCGTATCAAAGGCAGAAGGCTTGTCATGATAATGGGGGGTAGAAGTGGATTGCATGAGTATCGTTCATCAGGTGGCAAAAATAGCCTATGGTATCATGAGTTCCGCTTTTCGCGTAGATGGGGCGCGTGGATTATCAAGGGCATGTATCAGTCTCGCGCATTCATGCAGGGTGTCTATTTTCTGTAGGGTCTTGCTATATCGGCTATAGCTGATGGCACGCTCTAGCGCACATGCAAAAACGCCATAGCGGTCATGGTGGCATCATTATAGGCGTCATGAGCACCCAAATCAGGAATCTGATAATACGCTAAGATGTTGGTCAGCTGCTGCGCTTGGCTGGAGAGCCCTTGGGTTTGACCACTCATACGCCGACTGTATAAGTGCCGAATATCGATGATTTTATTGGGCAAGGTGGTGCCCATGTAGTCTTTTACCAATGGGTTTAAAAACCCCATATCAATCTGCGGACAAAACCCCACAATCGGACGGTTGCCGATAAAGGGCAGTAGCCGCGCCAGCATCTCATCATAGCTCATACCATGCTCGACATCAGCGGTACGTAGACCATGGATTACGATGGTGTCGCGGTCAGGCATGACGGGCGGGCGACAGACCAGATGGATGCCATTGCCCGTATCGATGCTAGCGCCATCGATATGAATCGCGGCCACCGATAGTAGGTGGTGCTTTTTAGGGTTTAGCCCCGTCATCTCACAGTCGAGCGCCACCCACCGATCAGTGGCAGGTTGATCAAACATCGCCGCCAGCTCAGGCCGCTGCAGCTGCATTTTTTGCCATTTGCATGATAGTTGGGTCAGCCAGCTCATATTCTGTATTCTCTCTTTGCTGCTTTGCGCCGCTCTAGGCGATCTCTAATTGATAATGCTGCCGCAGCTGGTTTTTAAAGCTTTTGACAACAGCCAAACACTCTTTTAATAAATCACGCTCAAGCGCGGTCAGCGTCATGGGGTTGACCTGCCGTGCATGTTTGTCATCGGTCGAGAGCGCCACAGAGAGTCGCTGCGCCATAAAAAACTCCAGCGCTTCTAACAGCGTGTCAGCCCGCTCTTGGGTCAGTGCGCCCACCTCGACCAAGGCTTTTAGGCGGTTTTTACTGCTAGGGACGGCCAAGACATCGTTTTCTAGAGCGAGGGCGCGAATACCATGTACTAACGGAAAAATCCCTGCTTTTTTTAGATCGATATCTTGCGAGGCGCTTTTACCTGCTAATAATGGTACAAACTTTTGCCACCATTGGTTGACATCGCCAAACTGTAGCGCTGCCCGCGCAAACTGGCGCACAAACATAGGGTCTGAGCGTCGATGCGCGGCCTTGAGGTGCTGACGAACGTGCTGCAAGAGCGTCTCATCACCGCAGACGTATTCGCCATCGAGGATGGCAGACAAGTAGATGGCGTGCATGGGATCGGTGTTTTTAAACCATGAGCTGATTTGGGCATTAAACCGTTGTAATGGTTGTCGCCACATCGGGTTGGTCATCATGATATTGCCGTCGCATAGCGGATAGCCAAGTTGCGCCAGCTGCTCATTAAAGCGCGCCGCAAACTGCGGTAGATCCGGATGAGTATAGCCATCACGGATGATCAGTGCATTGTCTTGGTCGGTGCGCATGATTTGCTCGCCGCGACCCTCGGAGCCCATGACGATAAGACAGGTGTGGCTCATCACCTCATCAGGAACGAGCAGCTGCCACAGCTTGGTAAATACCTGAGCGTTCAAGGTCTGTACCATGCGGCTGATGTTACCGATTTTTACCCCGTTTTGGTGCTGGGCGCGGATATAGCGTCCTATCCTCTCGACGGCTGTGTCCAAACTGCTAAAATCTTGGGCTTGCTCGATTTGAATACTGATGAGCTGCGAGTGGTGGCTGATGTGCGCGAGCATGTCGCTTTGACCAAGCACACCTGCTACCGCACCATGGTGATCGATGACCGGCAAGCGATGAATACGGTAGCGCGTCATGGTCAGCAGCGCATCACCGATCTCATCGCTCGCCTTGATGGTACGTACGTTAAAGTTAGCATAACGCTGGCATGGCGTGGTGGTAGGATCTCTCTGCTCACTGACCGCGCGGCAAATATCGGTATCGGTCAAGATGCCCAATGTCTCATCGATGCCATGTTGCGCGCTTGCTATTGCTAGTCGATGCGCAGGTGCTCGCACCAGTACGTGCTTTAATCCAGCATCCGTCATCGTGCGCGCCGCTTCATGTAAGCTGGTATCAGCATCGACGATATGTACAGGCAGTAAACGAACATCGATGACCGGCTGCAGCATGATCTGCTGTACTTCTTGCTGGTCATCGTAGGCAGCATGGACAGCAGATTTACGATTGCGGCGCTGCTGCAGGGCTTTTAGCCGCTCAGGCAGTTTGTCAGAGAGCATTTGCCGCACCAGATGATTTTGTGCGCTGATTTTATCGACCGCTGCACCCTTAACTTGTAGCAGTAACGTGTCCTCGGTGGCGCGAAACTGATAACGCTGTCTGTCTTCGTCCGTCATCTGCGCGTCTGAGGCGGCTGATAGCTGCGGCGCATTAGAAGACTCAGGCAAGCGGCGGCTGTCAAACCAGTCGTTGTTATTGGGCTCATCTGAGTGATTGCTACCCAAGTAGGCCGCAACAAAATGACCGGCCAATAACTGCTCAATCTGGCCTTTGATGACCACATATAAGTATGACATCTCGTCTGCAGGTAGGCTTTCGTCTTTGGCAAGGTAGCGGATTTTGGTGTGTTTTCTGATGCTTTGGCGTTCAGCCAAGCTCAGCACATCAAAAGGCGGCTGGGTAAAATCAAGATGGGGCATGGCATCATCCTTGATAGCATCGTTGCGACAGTCTATTTTACTATAGCACTATTTAACCAAAAAACCTTTAATAACCAGCATCCTATCACGGTTATTAAAGGGTGTTGATGGCTAGAAAAACAGCCGCTATGTGTATCACTCAGGCTAAGGAGAATGGGGCTGCTTGCCGGTTTTACACCTCAAGCAACGCCCGAATACGGCGGATGGCTTCACGGTTTTCTTCTACACTGGCCACCAGCGCGATACGCACATAGCCCTGACCGGGGTTGTGTCCAGCGACCTCACGCGACAGATAGCGCCCTGCTAAGGCATGGATATTGGCCTGCTCATACAGCGCTTTGACAAAGACTTCATCATCGCCATCGAACTGCTCAGGGACTTTGACCCAAAAGTAAAAGCCAGCCTCAGGCATACGTAGCGATAATACATCGCCAAGCTCTGCCATCCATAGCGCAAATTTTTCTTGATACAGCGCGCGGTTGTGCGCCACGTGTTTTTCGTCTTGCCACGCGGCGATAGAGGCCAGCTGATGCGGTATTGGCATCGCACAGCCTTGATAGGTGCGATATTGCAAATAGGCCTGCAAAACCTCAGCGTCGCCAGCGACAAACCCTGAGCGTAAGCCTGGTAGGTTGGAGCGCTTGGATAACGAGTGAAAGACGATACTGTTTTTAAAGTCATGTCGACCGAGCGCGGCGCACGCTTGTAGCAGGCCTATCGGTGCTGTATCAAAATACAGCTCGCTATAGCACTCGTCGCTGGCGATGATAAACCCATACTGATCTGACAAGCGCAGCAGATATTCCCAATCCTCCATCGTCATCACCGAGCCTGTCGGGTTGTTGGGACTACAGACAAAAAGTAGCTGCGTGCGCGCCCACACATCTGTTGGCACTGCCCGATAGTTACCCTTAAAATTATTCTCCGCAGTACAAGGCACAAAGTACGGCGTCGCCTGCGCCAATATCGCCGCACCCTCATAGATCTGATAAAACGGATTGGGCATGATGACAGTCGGGGGTGCGCCAGTTGCCGGTTGTGCGTCATCACACCGATGATCGATGACCGCTTGTACAATGCTAAAAATCGCTTCACGTGTGCCCATCACAGGGAGCACTTGGGTGCGAGGATCGACATGATGCAAAAAGAACCGCCCCTCCAACCAATGCGCGATGGTCTGACGAAGCTCAAACAGACCATTGGTAGTCGGATAAAGGCTTATTTTGTCCAAGTTTTCGTGTAATGCGTCCAAGACGAAGCTCGGTGGCTGATGTTTTGGCTCACCGATGCCTAGCTTTATCGCACTGTAACGGGGGTTTGGTGTGCTATCGGCCAACAAAGCAGCCATCTTGGCAAAAGGATACGGATGCAGGTGTGTTAAGTTGTGATTCATAGGTAGGGTAACTATAATAGACAATTAATAATAAAGTTATAAAAAAAAATTACATTTGGGCAGTGTAGCACTTCTTATATTTTTTGTCTTTTGCTTCTCTTGTCTATAAAGACGCATTTATTGATAACTTTTCATAATAAAAAACAGCGGTCGGCGCGATATGTTGGCTGATAGTAAGGGTAATTTGATATGTCTAGTGTCCTAAATAATGACCAACTTCACGCTAAAGATATCAACAATGACGTTGATAATAGTGTAACGCGTGTCAAATTATACGAGCTGCTACAAGAGCGCGAGCAGTGCTGGTGGCAGACGCGTCAGAATTTGATTAACCTAAAAGAGCGGCAGGTGTTTTGGTATGGCGAAAACAGCCTGATGATGTGGCTGATGTGGCAGCTGGTCAGCTATGTGCTGGTGGCTATGACGCTAATGCTGCTGAGCCGATTTTTAGACTTCTCGCTACCGCTCTGGCAGTATGTGGGGTTGTTTGTCATTCAGACGGCGATATTTATCGTCATCTTGATGAGTAAGGGGCGACTCGGCAACAAGCTGCAACAAAAAATCGATAATGATGAGCTGCTCCGCGAGCAGACACTCAACGAGATGGCAATACTGGCAGAAGACTGTTTGTACCCTGATGTGCATGCCAAGTCACCTATTTCGTTAGAGCAGATGTATGAGGCGTTAGATGGGCGCTTTCATTTAGCCAGCTTACAATGCTTGCTACAAAAAGAAGTCGATGCGGGGCGCTTGATATTGACGCAGACGCAAGTAGAGGCGGAGGTTTTGCCACTAGAGCTGGCCGATGATGAGCTAAAAGAGCATGGTCGTGAGATGGTATATAAAAGCACCTTATAAGTGACGCTATAGCGATAAGCCCCATCAATGCATTGTTAATGATGGGGCTTGTTTTTACGTAACAGTAGCGGGGTTTACGATAGGTTTTAGGCTGGCCACTTTATCCTCTACTCGTGTCTTTTGGAGCTGTCAGGCTGGCAAGCAGCGCAGTTTTTAAGGCGCTTAGCCTATCAGCGGACAGCGGCTCATCGTTTTGATCACTGATATAAAACATATCTTCTGCGCGCTCGCCTAACGTGGTAATACGAGCAGCGTGCACTTCTATTTTTTCTTGCAAAAACACTTGTCCAACGCGCGCCAGCAGCCCTGGCTGATCTAATGTCTCTAGGCTCATGATATGCTGATCTGAGGCGTCATTAAACTCAAAGTTAATCTCTGTTTTTACCTCAAAATGGCGCAGCTGCCGAGGGATACGCTTATGCACCAGCTTTGGTAAGGCAGGGGCTTTAAAGGCGTCAATCAGTCGCTGCTTGAGCTCTTGCTGGCTGTCTTCATCGACCAGTAGCGTACCACTCGGATCGAGCAGCACATAGGAGTCCAAGGCAAAGTCGCGAGTGGCGGTGATGATGCGCGCATCGAGCACATCTAGGTTCATCTGATCAAAGACGGCCATGGTCACAGCAAACAGATTCATCTGATCTTGGGTGTAGACAAAGACCTGAACGGCATCAAGCGCCAGCTCACGATGCTCGCGCAATACCACCAGTGGCGGGCTATCGGCATTAGATGCCAGACCGATAGGCGGATGGTTTAGGATGGCTTCGGTGTGCCAAAAGATATCCTCTGGTATCTCGCGCAAAAAGTACTCATCGCCCAGATCGTCCCACAGACGTAACACTTCCTCGCGGTTCATATGCTGATTGTCGACATTGTCGAGCATCTTTAGCGCTTGTTTACGCGTGGCGCTGATCATATCTTGGCGGTTGGTCGGCGCGTCGATATCGGCGCGTAGGATACGGCGTGTCTGCGAGTAGAGCTGTTTCATCAGGGTCGCCCGCCAGCTGTTCCAGAGCTGCGGATTGGTGGCGTTCATGTCGGCGACAGTCAGGACATATAAGTGATTGAGGTGGGTGACATTGCCGACCAAATCCGCAAACACTGTGACCACCTCTGGGTCTGAGATGTCCTTTTTTTGGGCGGTCATCGACATCAGTAAATGGTGACGGGTCAGCCAGCCGACCAGATGCGCGTCGGCTTTGCTCATACCGTGCGCCAAACAAAACTCAATCGCTTCTGTCTCACCCAGCAGGCTGTGATTGCCGCCGCGGCCCTTGGCGATATCATGAAACATCGCTGCCAGTACCAATATCTCTTTGCGCTCAATACGCTGAAAGATCGCACTGACCAAAGGAAAGTCCTCAAAAAACCGCGGATCGGTAAAGCGGTGCAAAATACGAATCAAAAACAACGTATGGGCATCGACCGTATAGCGGTGAAATAGATCATACTGCATCAGCCCGGTGACTTGGGCAAAGGCTGGAATGTAATTTCCCAAGACGCCATAGCGGTTCATGGTGCGCAAACGATGGAACAGATAGTTTTGCTCTTTTAGATTAGATAAAAATAAAGCTTTGTGAACGGGGTTGTCCCTATAGATTTGATCGATGCCGCGTGCTGCAATTTTTAGCGCCCGTAGCGTATGGGTACGAACCTTGTCGATACCGTGCTGACCCATTAATAAGAACATCTCTAAAATAGATTCAGGATGCTGAGCAAAAACCCGATGGTGCGCTATAGCAATATGATCACCAACACGGTTGAATCTTGCATTGATCGGCTGCTTTTTGGGGCGCTCATCATCAGGCAGTTGCGGCTCGATAATGGTTTCATAATAGTGGTTGGTCAGCATCTCAGACAGCGTTGATATCTGCATGGCACAGCGATAGTAATCACGCATAAAGCGTTCAACAGCCGCATTTGGCTGATCGTCTGGCTGAGTCTCATAACCCATTAATTGGGCAATCTCACGCTGATAATCAAACAACAGCTTGTTTTCGTTACGTCCGGTCAGCACATGCAGATAATGCCGTATCTGCCATAGATAGCCTTCTGCAAAGCTGAGCTCATCGAACTCTTTTTCTGTCAAAAAGTTTTGTTGCACCAAGTCATACAGCTTACCCACGCGAAAATAGCGTTTGGTCACCCAGCCGATGATATGAATGTCACGTAATCCCCCAGGCGCCGTTTTGATATTGGGTTCAAGATTATACTCAGTTGCATTATGTTGTAGATAACGGGCCTTAGACTCTTCCATTTTTACATCAAAAAAGGCACGAGGAGACCACTGCTTGTTAACGATTTGGATGGGCATATCTCGCAGTGCTTCGTTGCCGATTAACAATCGAGCTTCGAGCTGGGCACTGGCTATCGTATGGTCAAGTGCAGCTTCTAACGCATCGTTGACGCTACGCACAGATAGCGCAGGCTCCAGCCCGATATCCCACAGCAATGCGACCAATTTATCAATCTTACCACTGGCATCAGCGCCAATTTCGTCAAGGGAGAGCAATAGAATATCGATATCGGAATACAAAGACAGCTCACCGCGACCATAGCCACCTGTCGCAAACAGGGCCAAATCCATCTTATCTAGCTCAAACCAATAAAACAAAGCAATCAGCAGCTCATCAATCGCCTCGCTACGCGCGCCAACCAGCTGACGAATATTGACACCGCGCTCAAGGGCACGGCTGATATCCTCATTGATTTGGCTCAGCCATTCAGGAATACCCAACAAAGCAGGCTCTGAGGTGCTATCGGCGCTGGCACTTACTGACAGCGCGTCGGTAGTCACTGATTGCTTGGAAAATAGGGGTAAGGGTGTCAAATCGATAGAGGTGACATCGCAATTAAACATGAGGATATCCAATTAATAGGGTAAAAAAATTGTTGATACCAAAAGTATCGCAATTATAGTCCAAAAAAAAGACCGCCTAGGCGATCTTTTCTTGTCTTACTGGGTCAAAAAGCTCAGGTCTTCTTCAGGACGCGTGGTAAACACTTCACAGCCATTGTCGGTCACGACCATCGTATGCTCCCACTGAGCCGACAGCTTACGGTCTTTGGTAATCGCCGTCCATTCATCAGGTAAAATCTTGGTCTGCCATGTGCCTTGGTTGATCATCGGCTCAATGGTAAAGGTCATGCCCGTTTTTAGCTCAAAGCCTGTGCCTTTTTTGCCGTAGTGCATCACTTGTGGCTCGTGATGGAATTCATCACTGATGCCATGACCACAGAACTCACGGACGATACTAAAACGCTCAGGCTCGACCACTTCTTGAATAGCGGCACCAATATCACCAAGACGCGCGCCGTTTTTGACGACACTCATGCCAGCATATAGCGCGTCTTGTGCGACTTTGCAGATACGCTGCGCCATGATAGAGCCGTTACCGACGATCCACATCTTTGAAGTATCGCCATAGTAGCCGTCTTTGATCACGGTCACATCAATATTGATGATATCGCCATCTTTGAGTAGCTTGCTTTCGGTTGGGATGCCGTGACAGACCACGTGGTTGACGGATGTACAAATCGATTTTGGAAAACCGTTGTAATTCAGCGGAGCAGGAATGGCTTTTTGCACATTGACTATATAGTCATGAGCGATTTGGTTGAGGGCTTCGGTACTGACGCCGACCTTGACATGCTCATCGAGCATGACAAGGACATCACTGGCGAGTTTGCCGGCCACACGCATTTTTTCTATGGCCTCTGGGGACTGGATAAGGGATTTTTTAGTCATCATGGTGTGTCTTATAATTATGAAGTTAATGTGGGGAGATTATACCATAAATGGGCCGATGGCAGTTTTATGATAAGTAATATTAAATCTATCATTATTATTGACAATAGTTGCTTTACAGCCCCATTTGAGCCGTTATGACCCTCCAGTCACGATAATATATTCATATTTTGACAATTTAGTTGAATCTTGTAAAAGATAGAAGTAATGTAATTTTGCATGCTAAAGGGATTAGCAGCAGTCTTTGCCGACGTTATGAGGTAAAGGCACTCACCATTAATGATGACAAGGATGTTGTTATGACGCTCTCCTCGTACGTTCGTGCTGCGCTCACGCCGCGCACTTTTTTACCAATACTGGGCTCTATCAGTACTGGCGTTTTATTAATGACCATGCAAACCACCTCAGCGCAAGCGGCAGGGCAGTACTATAATTGTGCTAATGCCAATGGCTGTACGCTAGTCGATAGCAAATACTTTACCTCCAGTTATACCAAGACTCAGTATCCAGTGGTCATGGCTCATGGGCTTGGCGGTTTTACCAAGATGTTTGGGGTCTTAGATTATTTCAACGGGATTCCTAGTGAGCTAATGAAAGGTGGATCAGAGGTGTACACCACCAAAACATCAGCGGTGAATAACAGTGAAGTCCGCGGCGAGCAGCTATTACAGCAAGTCAAAACCATCACTGCCATTTCAGGCGATCCAAAAGTCAATTTGTTTGGGCACAGTCAAGGCGGTATAGACATCCGCTATGTCGCTGGCGTTGCACCAAAATACGTCGCCTCGGTCACCGCCGTATCAAGCCCAGAGCAAGGCTCAAAAACAGCCGATTTTGTCAAAAACGTCCTTGAACCAAACAATGACACAGGTGAGCCATCAAACGTCACGACACAGCTGGTATCAGGGGTGTTTAATTTGATTGGCGGCTTTACAGATGTGGGATCAGGCATCAGCTTTAAAGAGATACAAGCGCAAGATGGCTGGCAAGCACTCATGGCGCTATCAACCGATGGTGCGGCCAAATTCAATGCCAAATTCCCCGCAGCAATGCCAACAAGTTACTGTGGTCAGCCAACCAGTACCTCTGCAAACGGAATCAAATATTACTCATTTAGTGGCGTCGGACAAGTCATGAGATCCCTTGACCCTAGTGATTATCTGCTTGCAGCAACAGGCGTACCGTTTTTATTTGATGCCAATGATGGTCTGGTCTCTGTCTGCTCAAGCCGACTCGGGTATGTGATTCGTGACAACTACATCATGAACCATCTAGATTCAGCCGATCAGTTATTAGGTTTGACCGCATGGGGCGAGTCTAAGCCCAAGTCCATTTATCGTACTCAGGTCAATCGCCTAAAAAACGCCAACCTTTAAGCTGACTTGTAAAAAGAACTCTCATCTATGTCGAATAATCGCCGTCCAGCTTATTTACCAATCGCTATCATCGCCGTGGTCATCATAGTCATCGCGGCGGCGGTGATTATGTGGTTTAAGCCAGATAATAAACCGATGGCGACTCAGCAGTCGCTATCTGCTTCACCCACTGATAAGTCTGAGAGTACGTTGTCCACTGCACTAAATAGTGAGCAAACAGAACAAACCGCTTTAGCCCAAAGCCAGTCTGCATTTGTCACTGGGTTAGAGCGTTTGCCGCGCTCATTAAGAGACACGCAAGTGGACGGCGAAATCATCATTGATGAGCACAAGCAATTGGTCGTCACTGAAGGTCTGCGGCGTTTATTCGATTATTTTTTATCAGCTATAGGAGAGGAGGACGAAGCTGTTATTTTTGCGCGTGTCGAGAGTTATATCCGTCACCATACCCCAGAGCCTGCGGCCAGCCAAGCGGTCGCCATCTTTGGTAACTATGTGGCGTATCTCAAAGCACTGCCTGATATAGAAAAACGCTATGGCAATCTGCAACTACAAGCGAGCAAAAGCGGTGAGCTGGATTTGAATGCCATTGCTCAGCAAAGGCAAGAGGTGGCGAGTTTACGTCAGCAGTATTTTGACAAAACCACCATCGAAGCCTTCTTTGGTGCAGAAGATAACTACGATGACTATAGTATGGAGATGGTCAGAATCAATCAAAACGAGCAAATGAGTGAGGCACAAAAACAGGCTGCCAGACAAGATTATGTGAGCCGTCTACCAGATGGTGCGATCAAAACCAATATCATGCAGCAAGCCAATCTTAATGAGCTTATGGCTCGTACTGAACAGATGAAAGCGGCAGGTGCCAGCCCTGAAGCGCTATACAATATGCGTCGAGAGCTAGTGGGCGCACCAGCGGCCGAGAGACTGGCACAAGTCGATCAAGAGGATGCCAATTTTGACCAGCGCTTTACTCAGTATGAAGCACAAAAGGCGCAGCTATTGAGTCAAAGTGCCAATCCAGCAACGGCGCAAAGTCAGATTGAGCAGCTTGAGCAGCAACTGTTTGATGACGCTGAGCGCAAGCGTTTATCCGGTTATGCAGCGTTGCAAAAAACAAAGACTCAATAGACGCACTTTATTAACATTAAATAACTTACTGTAATGTAAGGGACAGGTATGCTAAAAGTGTGAATAAGCGATGGTGATTGGGAAGGGTACGTTCCAATGGCTGTGGCTTTGACACAACGATAGTAATACTTTGCTAATGAAGAGCCAAACATAACTGGTACAGATGTGATCTAACGCAGTGGTACATACGCTTATTAAGACTGACGTTGTGTCTACCGTTGTGATAAGTGATATCAGTCATCAGATGCGATAGTTGCACGATAAAAACACCTCACTATTTAGTGGGGTGTTTTGGTTTGAGAGAAATGTCACCAGCCAAAATCATCAAAAGTTATCGTGCTTTTGGTGAGTTGGTGAGTTGGTGAGTTGGTGAGTTGGTGAGTTGGATGACTGGAGCTTACCCTCAATTGCCAACATTGTCGCGATTGTATCGGGCAACAAATATCTGCCAAGTAATAACTCAATTAATAATGACAGCAAGCGCTGGGTGAGACACTATATCGCGACTGCTCAAGATCATTCATAGCAATAAAAAAATTTTGATTGGGTCTTTAGCAGTTGCACTAAGCGCAAGCTTAAGACGCGATAAACTTGCTGAATTCAATAGAAGGAATAAGTATGAAGAATATGACAAAAATGATAATGGGTACCACCTTTGTTATAGGTGCGCTTACTGCTGGTTGCCAGACAACGGCTACCTTGCCTGCGCCAGTCAGTCAGCCCGTCACTGTAGAGGCATTACAAGCGCACAACTGGCAGCTGGTTGATGCCAAACATATGAATGGTGAGCGAGTAACCGCACTATTTTTTGATCCAGCCAAGCCGCTCACTTTGAGCTTTATGAATGATAACGGTAGAAACTACGTCGCATTTATGAATACCTGCAACAACATGAGCGCAGGTTACAGTGTCGTCAATGGTGATGTGCAGATCAAAAATGGCATCAGCACAATGATGGCCTGTCCTGAACCGAAAGCCAGTTTCGATACAGCAGCAGTCGCCACGGTACAAGGCAAGTATAGCCTCAGCAAAAACGCCAAAAAAGTGCCAATCTTGACCATCAAAAATGACAATCAAGTGGCTTACTTTAAAGCTGTGTCTAAATAAGCTAACGATGTATAAGAGCAATATAAACATTCTGTTTAGATTTAATAAGGCCTCACTCATATGTGGGGCCTTTTTTGATCCGAAGTTTGTCGAATTTTGCGCTACACTAGCGTAAAGCTGCTGTCATGCCTTATAGATTTCACTGGATACTACTTTATGTCTAAAACCATTATGTCGAAACCAACCACGAATAACATCATGATAAAAGGGGCGACGACGATCGCTATACTGGCAGCTCTCACTGGCTGTCAGACATTGCCTAGCACTGAAATCAAAAAGCCGAATAATATAGTAGTGGGTAGTAACCCGTTAACTGCTGCTATGCCTGCCATTGATCGTCAAGGACACATTGCTTACGTAGAAGAGCAAGGGGTAGGAAGCGCCAAAGTATCGACACTCTATAGTATCCGTCCTGATGGCAGTGATCGTCAGCGCATTGATCAGATCACAGGTTATATCTATGCGCCAGCGTGGTCAGCTGATGGTCAACAGCTCGCCTATAGCAAACAAGCACCGCACGAGCATCCTAAAATATATATTTATGATAAAAGCAGTAAAACGCGCAATCTGGTGGTCAATGCTGAAGGCAGTAATATGTCAGCGTCATTCTCACCTGATGGTCAACATCTGCTCTATAGCTCTACGGTCGGCGGTAATGCTGATATTTATAAGGTGCGCCTAAATGATGGGAAAACTGAGCAATTAACGACATTACCGAGCACTGAGGTACAGCCCAGCTATGCCGCTGACGGCAAAAGCTTTGTCTATACCAGTGACAAAGTCCGTGCAGGTCGTCCCCGTATCTATCGCTATCACTTCGCGACTGGTAAAGCCGTACCTGTACCGACAAATGGCTATGTCGCCAGTCCTCAGCTCAGTGTAGATGGTCAGCGTATGGCTTATCTAAATGGCCGCAAGGCTGCTGTCATGACGCTGACGACTGGACAAGTGATCAATCTGGCAGAGACTGGTCTCGATGAGCCGGCTCGTCTATCTCCTTCTGGCAAGTATGCAGTCTATCCAACGCGTCATTCAAAAATCAGCGGGCAAGTAGGCGTTCAAAGTGTTGGAAGCCAAAAAGGTGGAGATTTGGTGATTCATTCGCTCTCAGGAAATACGAGCTATGCTATCAATAGTCAAAATGGTGGGGTCGTACGCTCACCGATATGGGGCCGCTGATTAACACAGCTATATATTATGTAATGAAATGTATATATAATCATTAACAAAGAAACATAAGTTGATTCTAAAAATATAAATATAACGGCATTAAGTCGAGCAAAAGTCATTCATGTCATACCAAATTATGTAATTGGGTCATTAAGATACTAGATTAAGTAGGCAAAGGGAGAGGAGATGTCATGCAAGAGGCTTTTTTAGTATTTATTACTAATATCAGTTTATATCCCACGATTGTTTTTACGGGGCTTGTGATGTTTGTGACCTTGTATTGGGTCGTCTCTTTGCTTGGTCTGGCAGATATGGATAGCGTCGATCTTGGGGATGTAGGCGGTGACGTAGGTGGTGATGCAGATGTCTCAAACCTATCTTCAACGGGGTTTTTTACCGGTCTCATGCTCAAGTTTGGCCTTTATGGCGTGCCGCTTATTATTATCTTAACCCTTATTAGCCTTATCGGTTGGCTACTAAGCTATCTGTACACCAGCTTTTTGCACCAAAACGTTGACTCAGGCATTTTGTATTATGTATTTGGTACAGGGGCACTGGTCTTTGTTTTGGTGATATCGATGTGGCTGACTGGCCTTATTATCTCGCCAATTCGTAAAAACATCGCCAAAATCCCTAAACGCAATGCTTCTAGTAATATCGGCAAAATCGCTGTGGTGCGTACGCTGAGCGTGACTGACAAGCATGGAGAGGCAGTACTCAATGATGGCGGCGCAGGCTTGATACTCAAGATTCGCTCAGATATGAGTGACAATCAGTTAAAACAAGGCGATAAAGTCGTGTTGGTAGCGTATTTAGATGATGCCAACACTTACCGAGTCACGCCTGTTGAAGACAAATAATGCTCATCAAAGATATTGGTCAGTAAATGGTGGCTTAATAACAGATAAAAAATAAGTATTTAGTAAATAGAGCAAGGGTTTTAAATTCGCTTGGAATGTTTTAATTAGAGGAATGGATATGGACAAACTCATTATCGTCGGCGTAGTTGTGGTGCTGGCGTTTGTTTTTATGATGGTCGCACTTTTGATGCTCAAAGCCTTTTATGTGAAGGTTGAGCAAGGCAAAGCACTCATTATCAACGGGGTGAGTAAAATCGCCGTGCGCTTTGATGGCGGGTTTGTTTGGCCTGTCATCAACAAAAAAGAGCTGATGAAAATCTCGCTGATCACCTTAGAGGTGGACAGACGCGGTAAAGAAGGCTTGATTTGCGCGGATAACATGCGTGCCGATATCACAGTCGCATTTTATCTGCGAGTGAATGAAACCGAAGAGGACGTCCTCAAAGTCGCCAAATCCGTTGGCGTAGAGAGAGCGTCTGATAAAGTCGCAGTCAATGAGCTATTCAATGCCAAGTTTTCTGAAGCGTTAAAGACGGTCGGTAAGCAGATTGATTTTGTCAAACTGTTCGAAAACCGCAGTCAGTTCCGTGACAGCATCGTCCAAGAAATCGGTAACGATCTGAACGGTTATGTCCTAGAAGATGTGGCGATTGACTATCTAGAGCAAACGCCAAAAGTATCGCTGGACTCCAGCAATATCCTAGATGCTGAGGGTATCAAAAAGATCACTCAGCTAACGGCGTTTCAAAACGTCATCACCAATGAGCTTGAGCGTGACGAAGAGCTAGCGGTTAAGAAAAAGAACGTCGAAACCCGAGAGGCGATGCTGGAGCTTGAGCGTCAACAAGCCGATGCTGAAGCCAAACAAAAACGCGAAATTGCGTCAGTCATCGCTCGCGAAACGGCCGAGACGCGCAAGATTGAAGAAGAAGAGCGCAAAAAATCAGAAACCGCTATCATCATCGTCGAACAGGATCTGGCGATTCAGCGCGAAAACCAGCAGCGCGAAATCGAGGTTGCAGAGCAAAACCGTATGCGCGCCGTCATCATCGAGCAAGAAAAAGTGACGCGAGCGCAGGATTTAGAGATCGTCTCGCGTGAGCGTGAAGTTGACTTGCAGCGCATCGAAGCTGAGCGTGCCATCGAGCTTGAGAAAAAAGAAATCGCCAACGTCATCCGTGAGCGTATCGCAGTCGATAAGACCGTGGCGCAAGAAGAAGAGCGCATCAAAGAAGTCCGCGAAGTCAGTGAGGCGGAGCGTGACAAGCAAACACGCGTTCTTGCCGCTGAGGCAGATGCTGAAGAGCTCAAAGTGCGCCAGGTGAAAAAAGCAGAAGCAGAAGAGCTATCCGCCAAGCATAAAGCCATCGAGATTACCACCCTTGCCAACGCCAATTTAGAGGCGGCGGCCAAAGATGCTGAGGCCAAAGTTAAGCTGGCTGAGGGAATCAAGGCCGAAGAGTCGGCGCATGGTTTTGCCGAAGCGGCCATCCAAGAAGCCAAGGCCATGTCGCTAGAAAAAGAAGGTATTGCGAGAGCCAATGTCATCAAAGCGACGGGACAGGCTCAGGCTCAAACGGACCGTGAAAAAGGCATGGCTGAGGCCGAAGTTATCGCGGCTCGCGGCGCCTCTAAAGCAAAAGCTGAGCGTGACATCGGTATGGTCGATGCAGAGATTGTTGCCGCTCGCGGTGAGTCAAACGCCAAAGCCGAGCGCGATGTCGGCATGGCTAATGCGCAAGTCGTTGCCGCTCGCGGTGAGTCGGATGCCAAGGCTGAACGCGACGTCGGTCTGGCCAAAGCCGAAGTCACGCGTGCGCACTTCCAAGCTGAGGCCGATGGTCTGGTTGAGAAGTTCAACGCCATGGGCAGCATGAGTAAAGAGGCTCGTGAGCACGAGGAGTTCCGCATGGGGCTTGAGACCGCGCTACAAGAAGCGATGGCTTCTATTGACGCTGGTAAAGAGATTGCCAAAGAAAATGCTGAAGTCTTGGCAGTGGCACTCCAAAAAGCCAAAATCGATATCGTCGGCGGCGAAGCCCACTTCTTTGACAACTTTGCCAAATCACTCTCTATCGGCAAAGCCATCGATGGCCTTGCTGGTAAGTCAGATACCCTAAGCGGTATCCTCAATGGTGTGCTGGCCAATCAGGCGATGAATAAAGCCAATAAGTCAGATAACGCGCCGACTCAATATAATGATTAGTATGTTTGATAATCAAAAATCTGCTGCTGTGGCGGCAGGTTTTTTGGTCAGCTCATGACAGTACCGAGCTGGCTGGTCTAAAAAAGCTTATCCGCGTCTTTGTCGCTTAACGTTACTTTTCGTTTTTTTAGACCAGTCAAGATTTTCTTAGATTTATCTCATCTTTTCTTATTGCCCAAAACTCTCTTATTATATAAAAACAGAAGTGGACGACTTACGATGGCGGATACGCAAAACCCAACCAATCTAGATAGCACCGACAACGATAGCCAAGCCAATCAAGCCCAGCCCAGCAGTCAAGCCGATCAGGCCGTCGCTTCAGGTAACGCCTATGAGCTTATAAAAAAGCGCCTTACCGAGCAAGGTAGCCGCTTAGAGCAGCAAACCGCGACCTTAAATAATGCGCGCCTACAAGAGTTTGGCAGCACACAGATGCAAGTGATTGCCCGCACACGCATTCGTACCGAATATAACTGCGTGGCGCAAGATATGGTACAGGTCGGTGATTATTTGCTGTTTGGTTACAACGTCTTTATGGGGCTTAAGCGCGCCAGTAGTATCAAGGATGTGCTATCGCTATATCGTCTGAGCAAGGCAACTGATGGTGGCGATACGGCTGAGGAGGGCGCGCAGAAAAGCCAAGCCAATCAAGAAGAGGCGTATCAGTTAGAAGAAGTCGAGTTGGCAGGGACTTTTTTAGATCAGCAAGCTTTTGTAAAAGACTTCAACGAGCTATACCGCTATTACAAGCAAACGCGCCTTATGCAGCTGACGGTCAAAGACAGCAAGCTTTTGCTGGCGTTTCAGATCGGTGAGCGTATCAGCGATATTCGGGTGTTTCGCTTTGCGCTTGATTTTAGCGAAGGCACACCAAAGGCTGCGCAAGTGGCTTATGTCGACAATCGCGGTGAGCGCGATATTGAGCTACCACCTGCTTATGATTTTGAGTGGATAGAGACCACGCGTGAGCAGATGATCAATGGCAAATATCCGCACATGAATATCCTAGACACCATATTTGTGGAAACGGTCGGCGGTGACTTGACCATCAAGATTGAGGACAATACCGAGTCAGGGCAGGGCATCTATAGCGAGCCGGTCGATGACCGTACCCAGTCGCTTACCGATGCTCAGATTGATTATGCCAAGGTGGGCAGCTTAATCCTCCTCAAAATATTACCGTATCGCGAGGACAGCTATCGCTACTTTGTTTATAACACCTTGACCGAGGCTGTGCTGCGGCTGGATGCCATCGGGCAGTCGTGTGTGCAGCTGCCTGAGGATCACGGCATCATCTTCCCTGGAGGCTACTATCTGCAGACAGGCGAGTATAAGCTGTTTGATGCTCATAATGGCGATGCCAACACCAGTACGGGTAGCGGCACGGGAAAAAACCTAAAGTTTAAACGTAAGATCATCTCGCCCAATGGCGAAGATGTATTGTTTTTGTTTTATGACCGAGCACTTGGCGTCACGGGGCTATTTCCTTACAACCTTATCAAAAAACAGCTGGCAAACCCCATTTATTGTAACGGCATGGCGCTGGCTGAAAACGGCCGTTTGGTGCTGTTTAGTGCGCAAAATGAGCCGTCACGTATTCATCCAATGCAGATATGGCATACGCCGTATGCGTCGCATGAGTATGTCAGCGAGTTGCCTGAAAGCACGAGCTTTTATGGCAAAATCGGTAACAAAGAGCTGGTACGTGGTATCTCAGATCTTTATAGCATCACTCGCCTCATTGACAATCAAAGCGTCTCGCAAAAGCTTTATGAAGAGCTCGCCGACAATACCAGTCGTCTCTTTGATAGCTATTATTGGTTGTCCGAGCCAGAGCTGGCCGATATTGCAGGCAGTATCAAAGACGTCACCGCCACCGCCGAGCTGGTCATTGATGAGTTTGCCAAAGTCCAAAGCATCCAAAAACAAACCCAAGCAGCCCTAGCGGATGCCGACGCTCAGCAAAATGATATCCTGCGGCAAATAAAAATCACAAACTTTGAGTCAGCCAGTGACTATGTGGCGCAGTTATCAGCGCTCAGGCGGCAAAAAGGTCGGCTGGTCGGCTTAGAGGACTTGCGTTATTTAGATAGTGATAAGTTACAAGCATTGCAAAAACAATTGGAGGAAGCAGAGAGCGAGCTGGCCGAAAAAACCGTGACGTTTTTAAGCGGTGAGGAGGCATTATCCAGCTATGAGGATATTTTAGCAGAGGTCAGCGAACGTCTAGACACCGCCGAAACCAATAGCGAGCTCAAACCGGTGCTTGAGCAAATCGACGATACCGCTGCAGGGCTGGACTTGTTGACCGAGCTGCTGGGCACCCTCGATGTCGCTGATGCCACCGTCCGTACGCAAATCATCGATGACATATCGTCCATTTACTCGCGCCTCAATCAAAACAAAGCCAAGCTCAATCATAAACGTAAAAGCTTAGGTTCTGCCGAAGCGATTGCGCAATTTGGCGCGCAGTTTAAGCTGTTTGGTCAGTCGATTGCCAATGCCTTGTCGATTGCCAATACGCCGGAGAAATCAGACGAGCAAATGGCCAAGCTACTGGTGCAGCTAGAGGAGCTTGAGAGTCAGTTTGCTGATCCTGAGACGGGGGGCGGCGATCAGTTTTTGGCAGATATCATCACCAAGCGCGAAGAGATTTTTGATACTTTTGAAAATCATAAACAGCAGCTGCTCGATGCCCGTAATCGCCGGGCGCAAAACCTAGGCGATGGCGCACTACGGATGCTTGAGAGTATCAAAAAACGCACCCAAAGCACTGGCGTCACTGGATTTGCCGAGGAAGAAGCGCTCAATACTTACTTTGCCTCTGATGGTCTGGTACAAAAAGTACGGAGCATCGCCAAAGACTTACAACAGATGGGCTTTAGCGTCAAAGCAGACGATATCGATGCACGCCTCAAAGCCATTCAGGTTGAAAGCTATAAGAGCCTCAAAGACAAGTCGGATCTGTTTGAAGACGGTGGGCAGATCATCAAGCTTGGCCGTCATCGCTTTTCGGTCAACACTCAGCCGCTGGACTTAACGCTGCTCAGTCGTCAGCAGTCCGATGGTACGCGCGTGCTCAATTTGCATCTGACGGGTACCGACTATTATGAAGTGCTCGATAATGTAGAATTAAATGCGCTGCGCCCATATTGGGACATGAGTATCGCCTCTGAGTCTGATACGGTGTACCGCGCTGAATACTTGGCCTATCGCATCATCGAGAGCGCGAAAAACAATCAAGACGGCCTGACGCAGGCGCGTCTGTATCAGGCTTATGACGACACGGTCAGTATGGCCAGTACAGCTCATACGATAGATAGCAGCGGCGAGATTACTGCCAGCAGTCCACTGGCCGCATTGGTCAAAGCGTATGCCACGCCGCGTTATCAGCTTGGGTTTGACAAAGGCATTCATGATCATGATGCCACATTGCTATTGCTCCAAATCCTGCCCACGCTACGCGATGCCGGTTTACTTATTTATACACCGCAAGTGCGCGCGCTGGCGCAGCTGTTTTATTGGCAACTGTCCCTTGTACAAGCGCTTGGCCTAGAAGCTATGCGACCCTTTGGCTATGACACTTGGCTAAATGAAAACGTGCTGATACAAGTCGGCAGCTGGCTCGATAGAGCGGTGACTGCCGAGCAGCTGCGGCGTAGCCTTGGCAGCGATCGGGCGCAGGCGCTATTAATTGCTGATATGACCATGCTCATGCGCGAGTTTGTTACGGCTTATGATGGCAGCCATACAGGCAGTAATAGTCATCATACTAGCAATAGCAATGACGCCACTATCTTTCAATACCAGCACGTACAGCAAGCCTGCGAATACTTGGTCAGTGTCATGGGGCAGGCTGGCACTGATGCAAGTGGGATGCTCGCCAGTGGTCTAGATAGTGATACTGTCGATCACAAGCTATCATTATCATGGCAAACCAGCCAGCAAGCACAAGCGCTGTGTGATCAGCTGCGCCAAGCATTGGATGCTGCTCCAAGCGGCGGGCAAGCTACTCAAAGCATGACGCAGCTGCAGTCCTCTATTGGCAAGCTGACCTTGCAGCCAAAATCTGCCTATGAGCTACTAGCCACTTGGTTCTATGCTTTGCTAGATAGCATAGCTACAGATCAGACTACAGATAGTAGCAGTGCTGATGATGGTGCTGATGATGGTGATGCGCCTAGCGAAGATGTGCGCACTAAGCGAGCAGAAGAGGAAGCGCGGCGTCAGCAGCAGGTGGAGATCGGTCGCCATTATGTACCTGAGGCGATTGCTATCATGCTCACCCAGTTAGATGACCCCATGCGCGCATCTTTATTGCAGCGCTTGAGTACGTCGGGCGTCAGCGTTGATGCAAGGGCGTCGGAGCACGCCTCGGCATCGACCTTATCCTTTATAGCATCCTCGTCTTTATCCAATGGCAAACACCCGCTAAATCAAGTACAAAGCTTTGTACGTAGTACAAGTAAGGTGGCGCTTGAGATACAGGTGGGCAGCTTATTGGGCGAGCATCAGCGTATTCATCAGCAGACCCTCACCTTTGCGGTCGATGATTTTTTAAGCCGTTTGCATCATCACGACAGCCAAGTCATTCCGGCCTATAGGCGCTATCTGGCGATGCGTACTGAGATATTGCATGAGGCAAAAGACGAGCTGCGGCTAAATGAGTTTATGCCGCGTCCGCTATCATCCTTTGTGCGTAACCGCCTGATTAATGAGAGCTATCTGCCATTGATCGGTGACAATCTTGCCAAGCAAATGGGTACCGTCGGTGAGGACAAGCGTACCGACCTGATGGGTATCCTTATGATGATATCACCGCCAGGGTACGGTAAGACCACCTTGATGGAGTATGTGGCCAATCGTCTCGGCCTGATCTTTATGAAGATTAACTGTCCGTCACTCGGTCATGATGTCACCTCATTAGATCCCGAAAAAGCGCCCAATGCCACCGCACGCGAGGAGCTAAACAAGATCAACTTAGCCTTTGAGATGGGCAATAACGTCATGCTCTATCTTGATGATATTCAGCATACGCATGCCGAGTTTTTACAAAAATTCATCTCACTGGGCGATGGTACGCGGCGTATCGATGGCGTTTGGCAAGGCAAGACCAAAACCTATGACATGCGCGGCAAAAAGTTCTGTGTGGTAATGGCGGGTAACCCCTATACCGAAAGCGGCGAAGCCTTTAAAGTCCCTGATATGCTCGCCAACCGTGCCGATATCTATAATCTTGGCGATATCATGAGCGGTATGGAGGAGGTGTTTGCCCTCAGTTATATCGAAAACGCACTCACTTCTAATAGTGTCCTCGCGCCATTGGCAAACCGCGACTTAAGCGATGTGCATCGACTGATCAAAATGGCAAAGGCCGACAATGCAAACCTCGTGCAAGCCCAAGCTAGCGAGCTGAGCTATCCGTATAGCACCTCAGAAGTTAATGAAATTGTTGCTGTCTTGCGTCATATGTTTGCCGTACAAGCAGTCATCCTTGATGTCAATCAGGCCTACATCGCCTCTGCCTCGCAAGATGATAAATACCGCACCGAGCCTATATTTAAGCTGCAAGGCAGTTACCGCAACATGAATAAGATGACCGAAAAACTATCGGCCGTCATGAATCAAGCAGAGCTGGATCAGTTAATCGATGATCACTATTTGGGCGAGTCGCAGCTACTCACCCAAGGCGCAGAGAGCAATCTACTGAAGCTTGGTGAGATGCGCGGCGTGCTGACAGAGGATGAAAAGGCACGCTGGGCGCAAATCAAAGCCGACTTTTTGCGTAACAAAGCCATGGGCGGCGAGGATGGCGATATCGGCGCACGTATCGTCGCGCAGCTTGTCGATCTTGCTAGCGGCTTTCATGCCATTAGCAGTCAGTTTGAAAGCTATGTAACAAAAAATGATCCTGAGCAGCTGGCGCGTTTAAAAGAGTCAGCTGAGCAAATAAAACGAGAGGCTCAGCTTGAGTCACAAAAAATCCTTGCCGACAGCGTGCTCTCAGGTTTTGTAGACAATGTTAAAGTCGTCAGCGATAGTATCGATAATGGCTTTGAGAAAAGTATGAACCAGCTAACACAGCTCTACAAGCACGACCATAAAGCCGAAGGCGAGTACCTCAAGCAAAACCAAGAGATGCAAAAACAACTGATGGTACAACTGGTGGGCGCGCTCGAGCAACTGGTACAGCAGATGGCTCAGAGTCTATCGAGCCGTACTGACGATCAAGCATCGACCACCGATGTCACAGAGCAGGCCGCGCTGATAGCACACGCTCTAAAAGATGCACTTGCACCGCTAACGATGCGTATGGATGAGAAGCTGGCGATTGATAGCAGCACCGATCAATCAGGCAAGCTGATCGTCAACAGTCTCAATCGCCTAAATAAAATATTTGACGATTATGAGTAATCGGTAAGGGTTATCATGGCACATAAAAAGGCAAACCTACCACAAAAAACCTGCCCCGTCTGCCAGCGTCCGTTTACGTGGCGTAAGAAGTGGGAGAAAGATTGGGAGCAGGTGATTTATTGTTCGGAGCGGTGTCGGCGGGGGAAGAGTAAGGCTGATGGATAAATATAAAGCAAAATAAGGGTGCGTTGGTTTTCATCGTGAGCCAAAAATCATTTTTTATTGCTTAAGTAAAATGAAAGATTGAGGCTGCGTTATTCATAATAGCCAGCAGCATACAGAATCAACTCAATAGTGATAAGGTTATAAATATAGGATGAAGCAAATACAGTTTAATGGTAGCGGTAATGAATTTTTTAAAATATGGATTGTGAATGTTTTACTGTGCATCGTCACTTTTGGTATTTATTACCCTTGGGCAAAAGTGCGTACACGTCGATATTTTTATGCAAATCTTGAGTATGCAGATCGGTATTTTGATTACCATGCGACAGGCAAGCAGTTGTTTCTTGGTTATTTAATTGGTGTGTTGATATTACTTGCTATACAGATTGTTGGCTCTATTCTACCTTTTATCAGTATCATATTGCCTGTTATTTTATTTGCTTTTGTCCCTTGGATTATTTGGCGCAGTTTAAAATTCAATATGCGCATGACCAGTTTTAGCAACGTACGTTTTGGTTTTATCGGCGCTCTAAAACCTGCTTATGTTATCTATATGCTGATACCTATATTGGGATATGTCGCTACTGCGCTGCTTATTTTTGGCTGTTTATCATCATTATCAACTATATATGAAGGTGCTCGTTCGACGTTTGGTCTGATTGCATTTATAGCAGCGTTAATAGCAGCCATTGGCTTAGGTCTTTTTGTCTTTGGGCTTTTTATTAAAAAATCATCGGAATACCGTATTGGGCAGACGAGATTTGGTCAAGGCAGGTTCTTTACGGATATTCATACTAAAAAATTTGTAAAAATTCAGTTCAAAAGAGTGCTCATTATTATAGGCGGTTTGTTGCTACTTACCGTGCTCGCTGGTCTATTAGTGGTGTTTGCTATGTCAGGAGAGGTCAACTTGACCAATATGTCTAGCAATATGGAAAGGGCGGATGCCAGCCCATGGTTTATCGTTGGCTTTCTTGCATTATTCGCTGGTTTTATTGCCACTTTTTTATTTGCGACTGCCTACTCATTTAGCCGTCAACGCGAGTATTTATTTGCCAATACGACACTGGATAAAGCGATTACGTTTAAATCAACGGTGAGTGCTCGTGGTTATTTTTATGTGTTAATCACAAATATGCTGTTGGTGTTATTTACTATTGGCTTAGCAACGCCTTGGGCAAAAGTTCGTGTTGCGCGCTATGTCGCGGACAACTCGTGGATACAATCCTCAGAGTTGGATATTAATCACTATTTGACTCAAAAAGAGCAAGAGCAGTCTGCTATTGGTGAAGAGATTGGCGATGTTTTAGATGTCGATATTGATATTGCTATCTAAAAAGCGCCCATTAATCCGCTTTGTTCCAACCATTTCCATCATTGATTACCATCTTAAAGTGACGCCTACACGTGGAGATAATAAGAGTATTTATGACACAGACAGCATCGGTAAATACAGTCTCAGGCAAATGGTATCCAAAAGACAGCTCAGTCCAACACGCCGCTCAACTTACGGTAGATAACGCGCAGTATAAAGTACAGATTGTCGCCCATGAGACCAATAAGGATACTGGTAAGCATCAACTCCTTAGTGGTCAGTGGTCGCACGTTGAAATCAGTGATCGTTTAGGAAATACGGAGCGAAAACTCATACTTGCTGACGGCTCATTATTTACGACTAAGGATAATGAGGCTATCGATCGTTTAATTACGAGTAATAAAAATAGCGATACCGCCTCAAAGTGGCGCTTACGCTTACATCATCATGAAACGAAAATGACCAGCGTCTTGACGATGTTGGTTATGACCGTGATATTTGCATTTGGTTTTATAAAATGGGGGCTGCCTTGGACGAGCCAAGCGGTTGCGCATGCCCTACCGCAACAGACGGGCACGTTTATAGGCAAGCGCTCTTTGGACTTTATGGATCGTTATTTTTTAAAGCCCACTCAAGTCAGTGAGGCTAAACAACAACAGATTGTCTCTCGATTTAATGCTCGTCTGAAGCCGTTTGGCGGTGGTGATAACATTGATTATCAGATTCATTTTCGCAATATGAGTATCGGCGACGTCAGTCAGCCCAACGCCTTTGCCTTACCATCTGGTGATATTATTTTGACGGATAAGTTTGTTGAGCTGAGTCAAAATAACGATGAGATAGACGCCGTACTGTTGCATGAAATGGGTCATGTGGTAGAGCGTCATGGCTTAGAAATGCTAACCCAAAATTCACTAACGACTATGATTGTGATATTGGTCTTGGGCAATCCAGATGGTATCAGTGAGCTGGCGACAGGATTGGGCACTGCCTTGGTATCAAACCACTATTCACGTCAATATGAGACCGAAGCAGACAAGTTCGCATTTAACAAAATGCTCAAAATTGGTATCGACCCACAGTCTTTTGTAGATATTCTAAGTCGTATGGAAGATTATTCGACAGCAGTGGAAAATCAAGAAAACGATAGTGAGGCTACAAAACAGAAAGAACAGAAAACCACAGATAGCGAGGCATCTGCCGAAGAAGACAAACTGTCTGACTTCTTATCCACCCACCCAAATACTCAGTTACGAATTGAAATGGCAAACAAATATAGTGCGTGCTTTAAAGAGGGGTTACAGGTTTGTGAGTAAAGCCACCGTAAAAAATCTACCCCGTCTGCCAGCGCCCGTTTACGTGGCGTAAAAAGTGGGAAAAGGATTGGGAGCAGGTCGTGTATTGTTCTGAGCGGTGTGGGTGGGGGAAGGGTAATTAGTCTAAATTAAAAAATTCAGCCTACCAATCGATAAGCTGAACTTCATGTTAATTGAAAGATTAGTTGTTACTGGCGATCAAATATGACATCTTCGCCATCATTGCTTTGTACTTCATCTTGATCTTCATAGCCGATGAAAGTCAACTTATTACCTTCAACATTGATATCCATCTGATAATAAAATGATAAATCGTCACCACCAGTACTGCTATATAGTGACTGCCCAAGAGTAAACAAGCCATTTTATATCTATAGTTATAAATATAACAAAACTAATCTGGATATGCGAATTGAAATATTAACTATTTAGAATATTTAAGAAAAGACAGTGTGAACATCTGCTGAGAGGATAAGGTATAAGTGTTGTCGCACAAAAAAGTTAAAGCTTCTTTGAGTTGTGTTTAAGAGATAAAAAACGGCGTACTAACTTTTAATTAGTACGCCGAATGTAGTCAATAATATCTCACTAAACCATTAATAATCTACAAATTCGGATTCAACCACTTCTCAGCAGTATTCATATCCCAATCTTTACGAGTGGCATAATCCTCTAACTGATCACGCCCAATCTTTCCGACGTTAAAGTACTCACTCTCAGGATGCGAATAATAAAAGCCACTGACCGAAGATGCTGGCCACATTGCATAGCTCTCGGTGAGCGTCGTGCCGATAGCGTCCACTGTACCCAGCCAATCAAATAATTTGCCTTTCTCCGTATGCTCAGGGCAAGCCGGATAGCCTGGCGCTGGGCGGATGCCAACGTATTTTTCTTTGATCAGCTCATCGTTGGTAAGTTCCTCATCAGCCTGATAGCCCCAGTAGTCTTTACGAATGCGCTCGTGCAAGTGCTCGGCAAAGGCTTCGGCTAGGCGATCAGACAGCGCTTGTACCATGATGGCATTATAATCGTCGCCTGCCGCTTTATACTTTTCAGCGAGTGCTTCAGTACCGATGATGGAGACGGTAAAGCCGCCTAGATAATCAGTGTGCGTGTCCGACGGTGAGATAAAGTCGGCCAAGCTAAAGTTTGGCTTGCCGCTGGCTTTATCCGATTGTTGGCGCAGATGCTCAAAGGTATGAGTTGGCTGTCCGCCGTCTTCCAGCGCTTTATCATAAACGGTGAGGGTATCGGTGCCAGTGCGCTTGGCTGGCATGATTTTAAACACCCCTTTAGCGACGACTAACTTTTCATCAATCATTTTTTGCATCAGGTTCTTGGCGTTATCGAACAGATCACGCGCGGCTTCTCCAACGACCTCATCTTGCAAGATTTTTGGATACTTACCTGCTAGACCCCAAGAGATAAAGAACGGCGTCCAGTCGATATAAGGGAGCAGCTTATCGATAGGGTAGTCGTCCAGTATCACTTGGCCGAGCTGATTCGGTACAGGCGGTGTATAGTTGTCCCAATCGTATTGAAAACCACCCTCAACTGATTCAGCATAAGTCAGCTTCGCCGCTTTGGGTTGACGCTTCGCGAGACGCTCGCGCACTTTGATATACTCTTCGCGGGTCTCATCGATGAGACTTTGACGGTTGTCTTTGGAGAGCAGCTTGGTCACCACGCCGACCGAGCGCGAGGCGTCCGCCACATAGATGACTGCATCATTACTATATTGCGGCTCGACTTTGACCGCAGTATGGGCTTTGGAGGTTGTTGCGCCGCCGATCATCAAGGGTAGAGTCATGCCGCGCTCTTGCATTTGCTTGGCAACATAGACCATCTCATCGAGACTCGGGGTAATCAGTCCTGATAGACCGATGACATCGACTTTCTCTTTGATAGCGGTATCGAGAATCGTCTCGCATGGCACCATCACGCCCAGATCAAGGATGTCGTAGCCGTTACAGCCGAGCACCACGCCGACGATGTTTTTGCCGATATCATGGACGTCGCCTTTGACGGTTGCCATCAGGACTTTACCTTTGACTTCGCCCTCGACTTTTTCCGCTTCGATGTACGGGTTCAGCCAAGCGACGGACTGCTTCATGACGCGCGCCGACTTGACCACTTGCGGTAGGAACATCTTACCCGAGCCAAATAAATCACCGACGATATTCATGCCATCCATCAAAGGCCCTTCGATAACGTCGAGTGGTTTGGGGTATTTCTCCCATGCTTCTTTGGTATCGGCTTCGATAAAGGTGGTGATGCCTTTGACCAGTGCATGGGCAATGCGCTCTTCTACCGTGCCCTCGCGCCAGCTCATATCGACGGTGCTGTCTTTTTTCTTACCGCCATCTTGATAGCTCTCAGCGATAGTCATCAAGCGTTCGGTGGCATCCTGACCACTCTCGCCTTGATTGCGATTGAGCATGACATCCTCAATCGCCTCGCGCGCCGCGATAGGGATATCGTCATAGACTTCTAGCATTGATGGGTTGACGATACCCATGGTCAAGCCATTTTTGATCGCATGATAAAGAAATACCGAGTTGATGGCTTCACGAATGGGGTTACCACGGAAGCTAAATGAGACGTTGGACACGCCGCCTGACACCATAGCATTAGGCAGATTCTCCGTGATCCATCTAGTCGCATTAATAAAGTCAGCGCCGTAGTTATTGTGCTCGGTGATACCGGTGGCGACCGCAAAGATATTGGGGTCAAAGATGATGTCCTCAGACGGGAAGCCAACTTCGTTGACCAGTACGTCATAGCTACGCTGACAGATCTGGATTTTGCGCTCATAAGTATCCGCTTGACCGTCCTCATCGAAGGCCATGACGATGATCGCCGCGCCGTAGCGCATACACAGCTTGGCATGACGCACGAACTCATCGTAGCCTTCTTTTAAGGAGATGGAGTTGACCACGCATTTGCCTTGCGCGCGCTTGAGGCCTTCTTCGATAATGTCCCATTTTGACGAGTCAAGCATCAAGGGTACGCGGCTGATATCCGGCTCACCCGAAACTAAGTTGACAAAATGAATCATCGCTTGCTTGGAGTCGAGCATACCCTCGTCCATATTGATATCGACGATTTGCGCACCGCCCTCGACTTGATCGCGCGCGACATCGAGGGCTTCGGTATAAGCTTCGGTTTTGATCAAGCGTAAGAACTTTTTAGAACCTGTGACGTTGGTACGCTCACCGACGTTGACAAACAGACTGTCGGCGGTGATGTTGAACGGCTCAAGCCCAGACAGACGACAAGCAGGGGCAATCTCTGGTATCACGCGCGGCGGATAGTTCGCCACCATATCCGCAATGTGGCGGATATGCTCAGGAGTAGTACCACAGCAGCCGCCCACGATATTTAGGATGCCCGCTTTGGCAAAGCCTTCTAGCAGCGCAGCCGTTTCTTCAGCGGTTTCGTCATATTCACCGAACTCATTTGGCAAGCCGGCATTAGGGTGGGCTGAGACATAAGTGTCAGCGATGTTTGAGAGCGTCTGAATATGCGGGCGCAGCGCATCAGCACCGAGCGCGCAGTTAAAGCCAACTGATAAAGGCTTGGCGTGACGGATAGAGTTATAAAACGCTTCCGCCGTTTGCCCCGATAGCGTGCGACCTGAGGCATCGGTGATGGTGCCTGAGATCATAATCGGCAGCTCAAAGCCGATATCATCAAATACGCCGGTGATGGCAAATATCGCCGCTTTGGCGTTTAGGGTGTCAAAGATGGTCTCAATCAATAGAATATCGACGCCGCCTTCGATCAGTGCCAGTGTCGCCTCGCGGTAATTGAGCACCAATTCATCAAAGGTGATATTGCGAAAGGCAGGGTCATTGACATCAGGAGAGATCGAACAGGTACGCGAAGTTGGGCCGATGACCCCAGCGACAAAGCGCGGCTTGTTAGGGGTTTTTGCGGTAAATTCGTCAGCTGCCACCCGTGCTATTTGCGCTGCGGTCTTGTTCAGCTCTGGCACCAGATATTCCATATCGTAGTCAGACATCGATAGCCGCGTACCATTAAAGCTATTGGTCTCGATAATATCAGCGCCAGCGGCTAGGTGGTCATGATGGATATCGGTAATCATCTGCGGCTGCGTGAGCACGAGCAGATCATTATTGCCGCGCACGTCTTGCTCGATATCAGCGAAGCGCTCACCGCGATAGTCGGCTTCCTCGAGCTTATATGTCTGAATCTGTGTTCCCATCGCACCATCAAGCATCAAGATACGCTTGGTCATCTCAGCTTCGATACGCGCGCGAGCCGTGAGCTGCTGCTCTTTATAAGGAAAGACGGCAGGTGGTGTTAGGACAAAGCCGTCCGCTGACGGTGCTGAGTGATCGGTTTGCGAAGAAGCCTGAGAGGTTGGCTGTTGAGTCGTCGGCTGTTGAGTCATAGGAGCGCTGCTTATTTCGTCAATATTTTAAAAAAGGAGAGGGCAAAAAGGTGTCAGTACATAACTACCGGTTATTACCACAAAATAGAATAGGCAAATTCGCATTATTTTAGCATGAAAAATCTATCGCACACGGGCAAGCCGATATTCCTTTGTGTCATATGATCATAAAGCGTTTAAGCATGAGTGATCAAACGCTGCACAAGAATCAGGCCCTCATAACACTTATCAGCTGAGCAGTGATGTTTGAGCTGACAGCAGTTTAGGCCATTTGATAAGGCGGCACAAATGAATATCATTTCGCTTAAAGATTACATAAAGCTTTGATTTTGACCATGGAAACTTAAAAACCTGCCCAAAAAACTGACAAAACTTACATCCATCGCACAAAAAATAGCTTAAATATGGATAGATGAATGATTGCCATATGTTAATTTGGATACATAAGGATTTGCATTTTACAAGTAATACTAAGAAGTCTTTTGACAATGTGGTTTATCAAAATGCGGTTTGTCAAACAGTTGTCATATCAGTATATATCGTAAAGAGTGGATAAACAAAGTAGCGTGTTATGTTATCCAATAGGTATTGTGCAGTACACCGTCATTTTCATTCATTGCTATACATTCATTGCTATATAAGTATCTGACGTTGGTAATATCAATAAAGGGTAGTGGCTTATAGATTAGCAGGCCTTATGAGTAAATCACTAGGGTGTGTCCTCATTTTAAAAATGGCGATAAAAATGAGATAAATCGCCGTCAAACAAGGAAAATAGCGCAAGTAATATCGAGATATTAGTCAGCTATTTGACACCGTTTGCCAAAGATTTAGCCATTTTTAGCCCTTTTAGTCATAAACGCTTGAATTAGGGACACGCCCTAAAGATAATGCCGCCAAATAACGGCTAAAAAAACCCGAGACACTGGTCTCGGGTTTTTTTATTATTAAAACTCAATACAATCGAGCGATTATTTAGGCTCTTTATGTAATGGGTCCGCATTCACTCTTTGTTGCCCTTTTAGATGGCGCTCTTCCCAATAAGTGGCGTTTTTGATGCCAAATTTCTTAGGATCAAAGGTGAACCTATTAGAAGTAGTACCGCCGCCTGCTTTGAGCTGGGCTTCATAGTCTCGCAAAATATCGATAGCAGGACGTGCCACAAAGAAGATAACGATGATACCAACGATATTGAGCCATGCCATAAGACCAACACCAACATCGCCGAGGCCCCAGATGTAGCCTGAGCTGTTGAGCGCGCCGTAAGCTACCATAAACATGATAACGAGCTTCACGATAAACTGACCTGTCTTACTCGCGCCTTTACCCATTGAGCGGGTCAGGTATGAGATATTGACTTCCGCGATATAGTAGTACGCCAAGATAGTGGTGAAGGCAAAGAAGAATACCGCGACAGCAATAAAGGTGTCACCAAAGTTGCCGTAGACAGACTCCATCGCCATTTGGGTGAATGATGGAGAGTTGATCTCAACATCAGCGGCGACGTTTTGGACGATAAACTGCCCTTCAGCCAGCTCGCCTTGGATGTTGTACATGCCAGTTGATAAGATCATAAAAGCAGTGGCAGAACAAACAAGCAAGGTATCTACATAGACTGAAAAAGCTTGTACCAAACCTTGCTGAGCTGGGTGATCGACCGCAGCGGCAGAGGCGGCGTGAGGACCTGTACCTTGACCTGCTTCGTTTGAGTAAATGCCACGTTTTACGCCCCAACCAATGGCAGCACCAAAGCCTGCTTGAGCAGTAAAGGCATCACCAATGATTGCGCCAAATACTTGCGGGATCATGCTGAAATTGGTGAACATGATAAGTAGAGCTAGGATAATGTAGCCTAGCGCCATAAATGGTACCGCATACTCAGTAAAGGTTGCGATACGCTTGATACCACCAAAGATGATAAAGCCTAAAACCACCAAAATGATAGCAAGAGCGATCAGGCGCGTGGTACCCGTCTCTATGCCAGCTAGAGTCATCGCCGAGCCTTCACCTGCGACCTGCGCGACAGCGTTGATGACACCGTTGGCCTGTACGCCAGGTAAGAACACACCACAAGCGACGATAGAGGCTATGGCGAATAAGATACCATACCATTTTTGGCCAAGGGCGCGTTCGAAGTAATATGCAGGGCCACCGCGATATTCGCCAGTAACGACGTCGCGCTCTTTATAGATTTGACCCAAAGTCGATTCGACATACGCGGTAGATGCGCCCAAGAATGCCACGATCCACATCCAAAATACTGCACCTGGGCCACCGAAGCCGATCGCGGCTGCCACCCCAGCGATGTTACCCATACCAACGCGGCCTGCGAGTGAGACGGCAAGTGCCTGAAATGATGAGATACCATCATTGTCTGGTTTGCCTTTAAACAACAGTCGGAGCATCTCCCCAAATAGACGAACTTGCACAAAGCGCGTCATTATAGAATAAAAAAGCCCGGCGCCTAGGCATAAATATACCAGCGCTGGGCTCCAAATAATTCCATTTGCTAAACTGACTAAACCTTCCATATCATGTATTCCTAGTACTGTCTTAAAGTGGCGCTGTATGCTAGGCGTAAACTAACTGGTTAACTTACTTATTCAAGTTAAGCAGTTAAATTATCAGCATCGACTTACCTGTGCTAGCGCAGTCTCATACGTTGTGTCACCACTAAGAATGGACTGTAGTTGTCTGTATTTGTCCGTAGGGCTGATCAGCAAATCATTCTACTGCTCGCCGCTATCTGTATCACATCAGTCACGGCTACGATTTATTGCTGTCTGAGCATAAGGCACGGCATAAATGACCAAGCGCTCAGATACGTTATAAGTAGACCCACAAACAAAACAGGCGGTTATATAATTAAATAGCCATCAAACTGATAGCGGGACTTGCTATGAGCAGCACGGTGCAATGACAGGGTATTGGACCAATAACAAACAAATCTGTTTAGTAAGTATTACGCAGTTTGTCAACGTTTTCATCAAGCTACCGATGGACTGCTAATACTAAACGAACCATATGTCCACTACCAAATGTATTCAAACCGTACGGCTACGTAACTGCAATTTGCCATATTTTTCTATTAATTACTAGAATTTTCTTTATATATAAGCGTATATATTCTTATTTAAGAAAGCTGCTTTTTCTAGGGTGGCAAGGGAGTAGACCTATGTTTGTGTTTATCCTAGCAGAAGCTTTTTGTTAAAAAACGATACAGGCGTCTGCTTACCGGCGGCATCGCGGTTGTGTTTTGGTAACGATGAATTGTAAAAGCAGTACGATAGCGCCATTATTACTACCATATCTTATAAGCTATAATGATAAAAATAGACACGGAATAGACGTGAACAGCTAGCGCAAAAAATGAAATTAGGAGAGAAATGATGACACGTAAATCTATGGTAAAACCCATGCTGATAGCAGCGGTACTAGCGACGTCTAGTGCCGGCCTCAGCGGCTGTGGCTATAATAATTTGCAAGCGCAAGACGAGCAGGTGACTGCATCGTGGTCAGAGGTGGTCAACCAGTATCAGCGCCGCGCAGATTTGGTGCCAAACTTAGTCAAAGTGGTACAGCAGTATGCTGAGCAAGAGCAAGAGGTGTTTACTCAAGTGGCCGAAGCGCGCGCGCGTGCTGGCAGCATTACCGTTACGCCAGAGGTGCTAAACGACCCAGAAGCGATGGAGCGTTATGCCGCCGCCCAAGAGCAGATGACAGGGGCGCTGTCGCGTTTGATGGCAGTGTCTGAGCGCTATCCTGAGCTCAAGTCAGATGCGTTGTTTCAAGATTTACAAGCTCAGCTAGAAGGCACAGAAAACCGTATCGCCGTCGCGCGCAACCGTTATATCCAAGAAGTGCAGGGTTATAACACCACCGTGCGTCAGTTCCCGACCAATATCACTGCCAAAGTATTTGGAATGGATACTAAGCCAAACTTTAGCGTGACCGACGAAGAGGCTATTTCGACTGCGCCAAGCGTCGATTTTGGTGACTCGGCGAACACGAGCGCTGAGTAGCTTCTAAGTCGCCATAAAATAAAGCGGTGTTGACCGCTTTATTTGTTTTAGGGGTTGTGGCACTGGTGTTTATGACCCAGAACTTTACGAGCCTAAATTTTAGTGTTTTATAATTTTACAATAAGTACAGCGGTCACTTAAGGTGGTATAGATTAGATGAATCATTCAAAAGCAATCTTATCAGTATTACTATTTACACTGAGTCTGGGCGGTGCACCGATGCTGCACGCCGCGCCCAACGACGCTGCTGATAGTGCGGTCGCTGTAGATAATGGCTCAAACGTGCAGAGCCGCAGTGTCGAAGAATTGGTGGCAATTGCCAAAGCAGGCGAATCCAATGAAGCCATTAATGAGGCAGTATTGGGGAATGAGGCGATCAACGAAGCCATTCTTAGCAATGACAGTCAAGATAGCAATGACACCATCAATTCTAATGCAGCGCAAACGACTGCTGCGCCGATACAATCAAGCGCCAAAAGCGTCGATGCTGACAAACTGATCCTAAATTCGCCTGTGGTGGATCAAGCCAATATCTTAAACCCGCAAGAAAAACAGCGCTTAGAGGCGCAGCTTAAGAGTATCTATCAGCAAGGTCTGGCGCAGGCGGCGGTTGTGATTGTACCGACGACCAACGGGCTGCCGATATTTGACTATGCGTTACAAGTGGCAGAAAAATGGCAGCTGGGCGACCAAGATATCGATGATGGTTTGCTGATGGTTGTCGCGGTCAATGACCGCAATATGTATATTTTGACCGGTTATGGGCTTGAGGGCGTGTTGCCTGATGCTGCGGTCAATCGCATCATTCGAGAAGACATCACCCCTTTGTTTAAACAAAACAATTATGGCGCTGGTATATTGGCAGGGGTAGACGCGCTAAAGACACGCCTGAGCGCTGATCCTGAGGTGCTGGCGCGTGCCGATGCCCAAGCAGCAGAGCGTAGTGCGCAGCAGGGAGGTGACGAGGTACCATCGCCGATCTTTTTGTTTATCATGGCGATGATTTTCGGTGGTTTTATTACTAATATATTTGGCCGTGTGTTTGGCTCTATCCTGACGGCTGGCGGCTTTTTTGCAGGCTCACTGGCGCTGGGTGGCGGATTTTTTATGACCGTCATTATGGCGATATTTTTGTGGATGTTCCTTATCTCACGTGGCTCAGGCGGTGGCAGGGGCGGCCGCGGCGGCGGTGGCGGCATGATTTTCTTACCGGGCATGGGCGGTGGTAGTGGCGGCAGCTTCGGTGGTGGTGGTTTTGGTGGCGGCGGCTTCGGCGGCGGCGGTGGTGGCTTTGGCGGCGGCGGTGCCGGTGGCTCTTGGTAGCCTTATACAATGAAAAAAACAATCGTGAGCAACGACGTATTTGAGGAAGTAATATAATGGCAGAAAACAATACTGCACATCCCAGCTTTGCCCGCTGGTGGCGCCAAGTCTTGTTTGTGCCTTTGATGCACAGCAAGTGGCTGACAGCGGCTGCCAAAGCGCGCTTGACAGCAAAAGTAACCAGCGCGGAGCGTGGTCATCGCGGCGAGGTATTTTTGATTATCGAAAACCATCTTCCTATTCAGCAGGCTTATCATATAGGCTGCCGTGAGCGCGCCATTGATTTGTTTAGTGAGTACCGTGTGTGGGATACCGAAGAAAACACAGGCGTGCTGGTCTATGTCAATATCTGTGAGCACAGTTTAGAGATTGTGGCAGATCGTGGCATCAGCGCCCATGTCAGCCCGACAGTGTGGCGCGCCATGTGTGACAAAGCTGTCGCTGGTATTGCCAATCAAAAAACAGAAGAAAGCTTGCTTGAGCTATTAGATGAGGTGGGGCAAGTGCTGCGGCAGTATTATCATCTCGAGCATGACCCTGCAGGCAACGAACTGTCTGATACAGTGGTGTACTTGAAGTAAGTTTGCTAGTTTTTAAAGAAAGCCTGATCAACACGCCCTAAGCATTTTTACTAAATGTTTTCACTTAGGTGCTTTTACTTAGCAGGCTTTTGTTAAATTCTTAAAGCGCTGTGCTGCTCACCTATTCACCTGTAGGGTTTGTCTATAGGGTTTTTGCGTCAATTCAAATATAATATCGTCTGTCCTAAGACAAACCGCCCTTATTGAGATATTATGATTGAATTAATAAAAAAACTGCCAAAAGCTGAGCTACATTTGCACATCGAAGGCTCGCTCGAGCCTGAGCTGATGTTTCGATTGGCGCAAAAAAACGACATCCAAATACCTTATAAAGACATAGACGACGTCCGCCGCGCCTATAACTTTACCAACCTACAAACCTTTTTAGATATCTATTATGCTGGTGCCAACGTCCTTATCACCCAACAGGACTTTTATGATTTGACGTGGGCCTATATCCTAAAGTGTGTCGAAGACAACGTCATTCATACCGAGATATTTTTTGACCCGCAGACCCATACCGAACGCGGCGTGGCTTTTGAAGCGGTCATCACAGGTATCAAAGAAGCCCTAGCGGATGCCAAAGAAAAGTACGGCATCACATCTTGTATCATCATGTGTTTTTTACGGCATTTGTCGCAAGATGCAGCATTTGAAACTTTAGAGGCGGCCATGGCATTCAAAGATGATATCGTCGGAGTGGGGCTTGACTCATCTGAGCTGGGCAATCCGCCGTCTAAGTTTACAGAAGTGTTTAGACAGGCCAAAGCCGCTGGCTTCAAAGTGGTGGCCCATGCTGGCGAAGAGGCAGATTTTTCTTATATTTATGAGGCGTTAGACGTTTTGCGCAGTGACAGGATCGATCACGGCGTGCAGGCGATACATAGCGCGGCGCTGATGCAGCGCTTAAAAGCGGAGCAAATGCCGCTGACCGTTTGCCCGAATTCAAATATCGAGCTTAAGGTGTTTGAGAGCTATCAAAATCACAATATAAAAATGCTGTTAGACTATGGGCTAAATGTCAGCGTTAACTCTGATGACCCTGCGTATTTTAAAGGCTATATCAATCAAAACTTTATCAATCTGGTAGAAAACTTGCCGCTGACAGAAGACGATATTGTCACTTTGGTAAAAAACGCCTTTAGAGCGTCATTCATAGACGATGATCTAAAACAAGCGTATTTGGCACGAGTGGATCTTGCGCTGCAATAAGCACGGCTCACGATGTCAAAAAAGGGGGAGCGCTTTATATAACGCGCTCCCCCTTTTTATTGCGCGACTTGATAGCGACGTATCTGATTTATTTGGACTCAACGATATCACTGGCCGCACTTATAAATCAGTAATCGCTTCTATCAGCGGCGGCAGTATCACGCCTGCTTTTTCTGCAAATGTGATATCGACGATGGTGTTTGGTGTGGGATTGGGGTTTATCTCCATAACTTGCGCGCCGTTTTGTTTGGCTAATTGCGCCAATCCCGCAGCAGGATAGACGAGGCTTGAGGTACCGATACTGATAAACACCTCGCAATTAGCCGCAGCTTCTTCGGCAGTCTGCCACGCCTGTACAGGTAGCGCTTCGCCAAACCAAACGATATTTGGTCTGATATAACCACCGCAATGCGGACAGGTGAGTAGGGTATTGTCAAAGCTCATATCGAGACGCGTATTAACGCTCATAGTGTTTTGCATAGTGTCTTGATGGTCGGATGCGGCGCTTGATTGCTCCTGATAGGGCGCATTACACTGACCACAGCGGTTGCGCCACAGATGCCCATGTAGGTGAGTCACCGAGCTACCCGCTTGTTCATGCAAGTCATCGACATTTTGGGTGATGAGTGTCACTGTTTGATCGGAGGTTTGCGCATGATACTGCCACTGGGCCAATGCATGATGCGCTGGGTTTGGTGCTTTATCAGCCACTAACTGCCTGCGCCACTGATACCACGACCATACAAGCTTTGGATCACGAATAAAGGCTTCAGGGGTTGCCAAATCCTCGACGCCGTAGTTTTCCCATAACCCTGTTTGCTTATCTCGAAACGTTGGGATGCCGCTTTCTGCAGAAATACCAGCCCCAGTCAAAATGCAAATACGTGATTTCGATCTCAATAGTTGTGCTGCACGCTGTACTTCTGTTATGAGTGCGGGTGTTAACTCTGCTAACATGAGCCAACCCTTATTAATGATGGATATATTTTCTTATGATAGACGGAATGTGGTGGCTTGTCATACTATTCACTGTGATTGCCGCCTTGTGGCTATTGGCAAAATCACGTGGCGCAAAGACGGACACAGGGCGCAGTGGTAAGCAATCAAACCAGCGGCCTTCTAATGACGCGCTACAAAAAACCTCAGTGCTGTTTAAGCAGTTTTTTCCTGATTATCAAGTCACGCGTAAAGCCAAGCATTTGCTCATCTGTAAACACAATAAAAAAGTGGCGATGATTACCATCGATAAAACACTGGCAGCCGGTCAGCGCCGTTTGGGCGGTATTCCTGTGATCAATTATCACCGCGTGCCCAGCCGCGCCCAGCTCGCTACTCATTTGCAAGAGGCAGAGTAGGCGGCGCTTGTATCAGTGGATAAAGAGCAAGTAGGTATTTTCAAAGAAAGTTTCTTAGAGCTGGTCATTTAACAAGCTGGCCGTTTAAAAGAGGCGGCTTAATTAAATAGTCACGTGACGAATAACAAGCCAGAAGCTGCGAGTAAATTTAACAACACTTGATAGAGGCTACTAGGTCATGATAAATAATATCAAAAGACTTGAAGTTTTGATATTAAAGGGCTTTAGAGGTCTGAGGTAATGCTGAGGAAGGGGGAAATACGATGATTGGTGCGCTCGGCGGGAGTCAACCCTAATCTCATAAGCCTTAATAGCAAAGGGGTAGGCTATTGTTGTAAATTAATTTAACAACAGATTTAACAACATTTTGTTATCGCTAATGATCAGAACTTATTGTTTGAGTGATTACTCGCCCTTTGACTATTTCACTTTGAATAAAGCCTTCTTAAATTGCTAAAACCAGTTTTCCGTCTTGTTCAGATAAAAAACCTTCTTCTATTAAAGTCCCTATATCCCGATAAAAGGTTCGCTCCGTGCGATTACTGTATAAAGCCTTGATTTGCGGATTACGTAATAATGCAGCAGAGGTGTAATTATCACTAAGCCCCATCATGACCATAATAGTATTAAACTGCCTTTCAGAAATCACTTTATTAAACTTCGCATTGTTTAGACTGCCTTGATACAGTAAAAAACCAATTAATTTATTACACTGATCATGCAAGTCATTAATCGTTTGCAGCATACCCTCCATCACAAAATTGACAAAAGCTTGATTGGGCATATCCTTTTTATCTTTGGCTTGCTTGCGGCAATGATTGAATAAAGCAAAGTACTCATGAATATTTTGTTGATAGTACTGCCATATAGCTGATGATGACAGTCTATAGCCTGATTGCTCATATATTAGCATCTCAATTAAGCGCCCCGTCCTACCGTTGCCGTCCCAAAAGGGATGAATAAGCTCAAAATAGTAATGAGCCAAACTTGCTCGAACAATCACATGCTGACCAATAATAGCAGGGCTGTTTAGCCACTCAACCCAAGCTTGTAATAGGTACTCAATGTCTTTAAGGCACTTCGGGGGCTGATAACGTCCCCCAGACTCTGTATTACCGACATAAGTCTTTTGCCATTTTTCATTATCTCTAAATTGCCCAACTGGGTTATGCCCTTCATCTAAGCCTTGCGAGACCAAAGCATGCAGGTGTGTAATATCTGCTAATAAGAAGGGTTTGCCTTGTGTAGGCTCAAACTGTAGATTACGGTGTTTGTTTACCCACAGCAAAGCGTCTTTTAGATTAAATAAGCGTTTTTCGGCTGTCTTCTGAAACTCTTTTGGGTCGGTATGTAAGATACTATCCGTTTCTTCTTCGCTAAATTCTCCACCTTCAATAGTATTGGTACTGTAAACACTACTGACCAAAACCTTCTCTTGAATTTTATCTATAATTTCTGGCACTGTTGGCGTCTTATTAAAGCGTAATTGAGCATCATCAATACGCCTTAAAAGTGCTTCATCAGGCAAGCAGCCAAGCGTAAAGGTGAATGCGCCAGAACGATGGGTCATTACTCTAAGTGTGTTATCGTCAATCCACTCTTTAGATTGCTCTGCCATAATAATGAACCGTAATTTGTCAAAGAAAATGTCAAAATAATTATCAGCTAAAGCCATTATAGAATAAAGGGTGTAGAAAAATATAGACTAAAAATGTCAAAGAAAATGTCAAGCTTATTGACCAGTCAAGATGCAAAGCGCTTAAATGGGTGCAAAACAGGCGCAAATAATATACGTTTTTCGTGCGTTTTCTTGCACTGTGCCTAATGGGTCTTATTCGACTTGCCAGCTTATCGCGTGTCTGTGGCTGATTCTGTAATGCGATGATTTCATCTGTTTTCTTGGTGCCTTGGTGCTTGCTTGGTTCCGCTATAACGGTGTGCTGATATCGGTTTGCGAGTTTGGCACCAAGAGCAAAAACGCCTTTTTTGGTGCTTAACTTTTCGCTTCTTGGTGCCACATTTCCCTAATCAATTTTCCTGATGCTGTTAGGTTTCCGTCCTCACGCCTTTGTGTGTATAGCTGTTTCCACTTTATCGGTTTCTAAAACTGACAAGAAATATTTCCTGATTATCGTCAGTTTCCTGTATTTTTCCTCACCTTTGGCAGTGCCAGTGCTGATACTAAAATAACTTGCACTTTGCTTGCATGGGGTTAAATTGCTAAACGTACATAGTACGTCGAATTTCTATACGATGAAATCTATTAGCCTTCTAACAAATCTCACATTCAGACTTGCCGAGTAATGTCGAATACCCTTATGATGGTTGTATTTTATCTAAGATGAGCCATCACCTCATCGCTGACATACGATTTACAATCTCTATCCTTGCCCAACAAACAATAAGACGAACCCATGACCAAAAACTTCTCTCAAACAGCGGCTTTCATCTGGTCTGTCGCTGACCTATTACGTGGTGATTTCAAGCAATCTCAATACGGCCGCATTATCTTGCCATTTACACTACTACGCCGCTTAGAGTGCGTATTAGAAGAGACCAAAGCCGCTGTGGTGGCTGAGAGCCAACGTATTGCAGGTTTGCCTATAGAGAAGCAGCCAAAAACTGAAGAAGCGCAAGCCAATTTTCTTAAGCGCGCCAGCAAGCGACCTTTTTACAATACCTCGCCCATGGATCTTAGCAAAATGGGTCAAAGCGATATTAAGGATAACCTAAACACTTACGTGCAATCCTTCTCTAAAGATGCGCGTGAGATATTTGAGCACTTTAAATTTGAAGAGTTTGTCGGTCAATTGGCTGATGCTAACCTGCTATATAAAGTGGTGCGGATGTTTGCCACTACGGATCTTAGCCCTGAGGCGATATCCAATCATGAAATGGGCTTTGTCTTTGAAGAGCTGATTCGCCGCTTTGCTGAAAGCTCGAACGAGACCGCTGGGGAGCACTTTACCCCGCGCGATATCGTGCGACTGACGACTTCATTGGTCTTTATGGAAGATGATGACGCCTTGACCAAAGACGGCATTATTCGCACCATATATGACCCGACAGCAGGGACGGGCGGCTTCCTGTCATCAGGTATGGAGTACGTGCTAGAGCTAAACCCTGACGCCGTAATGCGTACCTATGGACAAGAGCTAAACCCTGAGTCTTATGCCATCTGTAAAGCCGATATGCTGATCAAAGGGCAAGAGGTGAATAACATTAAGCTGGGCAATACCTTATCCAGTGATCAGCTGGCAGGTGAGCAGTTTGACTACATGCTATCGAATCCACCGTTTGGGGTGGACTGGAAAAAGATATCAGGTGAGATTAAGGACGAGCACGAACAAAAAGGTTTTGACGGTCGCTTTGGGGCAGGCTTGCCGCGGGTGTCTGATGGTTCGCTATTGTTCCTGATGCACTTATTAAGCAAGATGCGTCCGATCGTTAGTAACGAGCAGAGTGATGAGCAATCGACAGCCAATAGCAATCAGGGCAGCCGTATCGGTATCATTTTAAATGGCTCGCCATTGTTTACAGGCGGTGCAGGAAGCGGCGAGAGTGAGATCCGTCGTTATATCCTTGAGGCTGATTTACTAGAAGCCATCATCGCTCTGCCTACTGATATGTTCTACAACACAGGTATTGCTACCTATGTATGGGTGCTCAGCAATAAAAAAGCAGCCGCGCGCCGTGGCAAGGTGCAACTGATCGACGGTAGCAATCTATACAGCAAGATGCGTAAATCGCTTGGCTCAAAGCGTAACGAGATGAGCGATGACGATATCAAGACCATTATTCGTAGCTTTGGTGACTTTGAAGTGGTTGATGCGCGTGTGCTCGATAAGCCTGAAGAGGTGAAGTCTAACCGTGGCCGTCAAGCGGCTAATCCTAAAGCGGAACCTGCTAAGACCTTTGCCAGTAAGATATTTGCCACTCATGAGTTTGGCTATCGCCGTATTACCATTGAGCGTCCGCTACGTCTATCGGCTCAGCTGTCAGATAGCGCGTTAGAGACCCTACGTTATGCACCTAAACCGTTCGATATGGTCATGCCAGCGCTGTATGAGGCATTTGGTGGTAACTGGACGACTGACAACTATGGCGACTTATCGGCGGTTACGACTGAGGCGCGTGCGATGATTAAGGCGGACTTTTCTGAGCTAAAAGAAAAGCAAATCAAAGACGTGCTTGACTCTAAAGTATGGCGAGATCAGCTTACGCTTATACATAAAGCCAAAGCCTTGCAAGCGGCGATTGGTGAAAACCAATTCGATGACTACAATGAGTTTGAAAAAGTGTTTAAGCAAGCGTTAAAAGACGCTGAGATTAGCTTAGACACCAAAGAGAAAAAGCAGCTGATGGATGCTATCACATGGAAAAACCCTGAAGCTGAGCCCGTCATCAAAAAAGCGGTCAAGGTTGAAAGTCCGCTTTATGGTGCGTTTAGCTATAAGCCTAGTCAATCAGACAAGCCAGCCAAAATAGTAGAGTTCCAAACAGACAGCGATCTACGTGATTATGAAAACGTACCACTTAATCCTGAAGTGACGACCACTGAACTGATTGAAAGTTACTTTGCCAATGAAGTGCAGCCGCATGTGCCTGATGCGTGGATCAATGCCGATAAAGTAGACGCGATAGATGAAGAGATTGGTATTGTTGGCTTTGAGATACCGTTTAACCGTCATTTCTATGTGTATGAGCCACCGCGCCCGCTGGCTGAGATTGATGCGGATTTAGATAAAGTCAGCGCGGAGATTATGCAGTTATTGGGTGAGGTGCATTCATAATGGCAAAATACATTACTTATGCAAGTCATAAAGCTACAAATATTACTGGTTTAGAAAACATACCTGAACATTGGGAAATTAAACAAGTTCGCTACTTATTATTAGATGGTCAAGACGGTATTAAAATAGGACCTTTTGGTAGTGCTTTGAAACTAGAGGATATGGTTGAGGCAGGTTACAAAGTTTACGGGCAGGAAAATGTCATTAAGAAGGACTTTTCTTTGGGTAAAAGATGGATTAGTGAAAATAAATTTAATGCTATGCAGGTTTATCGAGTTCACTCTGGTGACATACTAATCACTATGATGGGTACTAGCGGTAAGTGTGAAATCGTACCTGATGACCACCAGACTGGGATTATTGATTCGCATCTTATACGTTTGGGATTACAAAAGGATAAAATGTTACCCAAATTTTTTAAGGTTTTAATTGATGGAACTTTAGAAATTGAGTATCAGGTTAAAATTCAGGGTAAAGGTTCAATAATGCATGGGCTTAACTCCAGCATAATCAAAAGCTTAGAACTGCCTATACCTCCATTATCAGAACAAAAGGACATTCTAAACTTCCTCGACTTTGAGACCGCCCAAATCGATACCCTAATCGAAAAGCAGCAAACCCTTATCCAACTGTTAAAAGAGAAACGCCAAGCGGTCATTAGTCATGCGGTGACGAAAGGCTTAAACCCTGATGCGCCGATGAAAGATTCAGGCGTCGAATGGCTTGGTGAAGTGCCTGAGCATTGGGAAGTAAAAGGTATCAAACGTCTATCTGAGATAAAACGAGGTGCTAGTCCAAGACCTATCGCTGACCAAAAATATTTTGACGACGAAGGTGAGTATGCTTGGACACGTATTGCAGATGTTTCTAGAGCGGGTATGTACTTAGATACGACAACACAGCGTTTGTCTGATTTAGGCGCTGCTTTAAGTGTCAAGTTAGAAGCAGGTGAGTTGTTTTTGAGTATCGCGGGTACTGTAGGCAAGCCATGTATAACAATATCAAAAGCATGTATCCATGATGGATTTGTTTATTTTCCAACTTTAAAAATTAATAATAAGTTTCTCTTTTATATTTTTGAAGCAGGACAAGCTTATTTAGGTCTAGGCAAGATGGGTACTCAGTTAAACTTAAATACTGAAACTGTTGGCGGTATTGAAATAGGTTTACCACCTAAAAAAGAGATAGAGGCAATCATCAAATATATAGAAGATGAGACAGCTAGATTTGACCATCTAATAGATAAAGCAGAACAAGCCATCCAACTCATGCAAGAACGCCGAACCGCTCTAATATCCGCTGCTGTTACGGGTAAGATTGATGTGCGGGGTTGGACTGCGCCTGATATTGAAGTAGGAACTTAATCACTAAACTAACTGTAATGATTTGCAAGAAGGTATAAGTAATGCTTGAGTCTTTAAAAGCCTTAAGGGTATTAAAAAAAATTAATAAATTCAATGCAAAAGGTGACCATGAAGCTGCCCTAAAGTTATGTAATGAAGGATACGCGACCTATGCTAGTAGCAAAAAATTAGCAACTCGTCTCCATGCGCAGGCTATTTTGACAGCGAAAGGTACCACCTTACTTTATCTCGATAGAAATCTTGATGCGATTTCAAACTCCGATAGCATCATTAGGCTAATTGCTGAGAGGGTAGATAGTGATCTTTGGTCTGCCTATGACAGAGAAGCTCACTGGACTAAAATAAGAGGGCTATACGCCCTAAAAGATTATGAAAAAGTCGTTCAGCTTATAGATTCAATCAGTGATGAATATACAACCTATACTGACAGCGTGACAGAATGTATAACAGCTAGTATGTTACTGCTAAAAACTGAAGTTCTAAAGGTAGAAGGAGGGTTTAATGCTGAGCGATTTGAGATACTTCGAAAAATAGTTAGCCGCTATCATCCCAGTAGTGAACCCAATGTGATAGCACAAGTCATAACAGCAATTAGTGAGATGTTAGTTACTTGTATTCAAGAAGATCATTATGAACATGCTTTTCAAATGTACCAGCATGCGGTGTCTCTGTATGGACCACATAGAATAGAAGTACAGAGAATGGAAGCTGCTTTACAGCCATTCAAAGCGTATTTAGATGGGAATGAATAGTTTTGTAGCAAGAGTTATATGCACCTAAAAGCCGTAAAAAGAAAGTATTGCTTTGTTCAGCTTGTAATGAAAACCCTTTAGATAGCAATTTTGCTATTATTGATTTTACTTAATTTGCTAAAAAGACTGGTAAGTTAAATACGTCTTTTACTTAAATAATATAACCACAAGGACCAAAGTTGTGAAAGTATTTACCCTAGTCGCTATAGTAGCTGCCATGACCGTAACCAATACCGCACAAGCCGAAACTTATAAATGGGAAGATGATTTTTGCAGTATGCAGGGTGAGTTTGACAGTAATAAATATACTGCTAAGCAAATCAAGAATTCACATTTAGTATTAGAAAGCTTAACCAGATCAAATCTAGATAGCTTTTTTTCGCCTATGAGTATTGAGGCGTTAGACAAATTGTCGATGAAAGACCTAGATATACTAACCGAAGAATACAAGCAAGTTAAGCGCAATGTAGAACGACTTGACGTTGTGCCTGAAGCAAAAGGTTATAAGCAAGAGTTGGTCAAATCTATTGACGGCGAATATAAACAAAATAAATTGACGATTTTGGGATATCTGAATCCCAGTGAGGCACTCAAGCAAAGCCCGCAAATGTGTAAAACTTATATTGAGCCGTTATTAAAGAATGAAACGGCTGTGCAAAATAGATGGAAGCAGTTTGTTGAAGAGCAAATTCAAGAACAAGCAGATATCACAGACGATGGTGGTAAGTATTATCGCAGTTTGGCTACCAAGCGCTATCAGGAAGAAAAAGCCAGCAACCCTACTAAGTACGCCAAGATAAACTTGGTTACTTTTGGCTTTGGTAATTGCGTGAATGAGCAGGTCTATCATGCTGACTCTGAAGTGGTATTTAAAAATCAGCAAAAGCTCAATAAAACCTTGTTTGGTAAAAGCTTTAAGCAGATGTGCGATGAGCCGTAAAACTTGGATTACGTTTTTTAATGAAGCCGAATAAACCGCCCAACTCGTGCAAGTATGCCGCACCGCTCTAATATCTGCTGCCGTCACGGGTAAGATTGATTGATGTTCGAGGGTGGGTTGTGCCTGAGTAGAGTACACGGTCTGAATTAAAAATAGAGTTAGCTATGAAAAACAACGCTATAAAATACCGAAAAATAAGAGGCATCAACCGCCGTAAACGTGCTATTGAGCAATGGGGTGATAATCGTAAGAGCCTTAATATTGATCTACTGACTCAAGAAAAAAGAGACTACGTTAAGTTTCGGGTACAACCATGGTCGCGCTTACCTTTAGGCAGTAGTGTTTATCCTGAGCCAACAGGTGACTGTGAGTATTTACTGATTAAAAATTTGCAAAAAATCTATCAGTCATGGCAAGACCCGTTAGAAGCGTTGCAAACTCCTTACTATCTACAAATTTGGCTATACGAAGAATATATCAGTCAATCCCAAGTAGTTTGCGCGATAAAGGATCATAAAAACTTTTATCAGAATACCTTTGAGTCAGTAGATAAACAGCCCCAAAATGGTATTCAAAGCTCTATTCACTACAATGCAAACACTGCTAAGTACTTAGATTGCCATATCTGGCAGCTCAGTCGGCATATTGAAGCTTATGATATGACCGATGAAGACAGTAGAGAAATGGTGCAAGAGACTGACCCTAGTAAGATATTGAGAACAGAGATTATTAATGGTCGAGAACATAAGATCGTTGAAATTAACAAAGTTTGGTTGATCTCGTAAGCCTAATTTATAACCCAATAATAAGAATCATGTCATGACTCAGACTAGCACTGCTACTAACGCCCATAACATTACCTACGAATCTGTCTTCCAAGCCGATATCGTCACTCAGATGCAAGCGCAAGGCTGGCAGCTGGGCAATCCTAGCGGCTATCAGGCAGAGACCGCACTATACGAGCAAGACGTGCTGGATTTTGTGAAGACCACCCAACCGCAGGAATGGGAGAAGTTTTGCCGTACCTTTCCTATCGACTCTGAGCGCCACTTTATCGCCGCCTTAGTTAAGCAGCTCAACAAGGCAGACGCGCACGCCACCGATAGAGCGTCGCGTACCTATGGCACCTTAGGTGTATTGCGTCATGGTCTAAAGATTCGTAACGCGCGCTTCTCACTTTGCCAGTTCAAGCCTGAGCACAACCTCAATCCTGAGACCATGGCACGCTATGAAGCCAATATTTGCCGCATCGTACCTGAAGTAGTGTATAGCCCGCACATTGTTGCTAATAAAAGCAGTCTTCAAGATAGCACTGATGGCAAGGTCGCTAAGCGTAACCGTATCGATATCGTACTATTCGTCAATGGCTTGCCTGTCACAACGATGGAGCTAAAGTCAGAATTTAAGCAAGCGGTACAAAATGCCATTACTCAGTATAAGAAGACCCGCCTGCCAAAAGACCCTGATACTAAAAAACCTGAGCCGCTGCTAACGTTTAAGCGCGGCGCATTGGTTCACTTTGCCGTCAGTCAGTATGAAGTCTATATGACCACGAAGCTGGCAGGTGATAGCACTTACTTCTTACCGTTTAACAAAGGTACCAGCGATGGCGGTGCGGGTAATGACGTGCCAGCGGATAGCAGTCGTTATGCCACCGATTACCTATGGAATGAAGTGCTGACGCCTGATAACTTGCTGGCTATCCTTGGGCACTTTATGCACTTGCAGATAGAGGAAGAAGAGGACGCTATTGGCCGTAAGTCCAAAAAAGAGACCATGATGTTCCCGCGCTATCATCAGTGGGACGTGGTGACCAAGCTGGTCAATGCGGCCATTACTGAGGGCGCAGGTCAAAAGTATCTCATTCAGCATAGTGCGGGTTCGGGTAAGTCTAACTCTATCGCATGGACAGCGCATCAGCTATCCACCTTGTACAACAGCGACGGCGATAAGCAGTTTGACTCGGTCATTGTCATCACTGATCGCACTGTACTGGATGACCAGCTTCAAGATACTATCTATCAATTTGAACATGCCGATGGCGTAGTCGGTAAGATCAACCGTAAAGAAGGTGACGGCTCAAAGTCTGAACAGCTTGCCGAAGCACTGGTCAACTCCCAGCCGATTATTATCGTCACTATTCAGACCTTCCCATTCGTACTCAAAGCCATTGAAGACTCTAGCGTTTTAAAATCACGTCGCTATGCCATTATCGCCGATGAAGCGCACTCCTCACAGACAGGCTCTACCGCACGCCAGCTCAAAGAAGTGCTGGTCTCAGGTGATATAGACAGTAATACAGATGATGATAAGCCGCTCTCTAGTGAAGATGTTTTAGACGCCACATTAGCTGCGCGCCGTAGCAGTCCGAATCTGAGTTATTACGCCTTTACCGCCACACCTAAGCCAAAAACCATTGAGCTGTTTGGCCGTCTGCCTAACCCTGACTTGCCAGCCGCTAGTGATAACCTGCCAGCCGCTTATCACGTCTATTCTATGCGCCAAGCGATTGAAGAGGGTTTTATCTTAGATGTGCTCAAGAACTACACCAACTACAAAGTGATGTATCAGCTCACTCAAAAGCTGGCTAGCGATGACGATGAGGTCGATGCCCGCCGCGCCAAGATTAAGCTGAATAACTGGGTGCGACTGCATGAGCACAATATCGCGCAGAAAGTTAAGATCATCATTGAGCACTTTAACGACAATATAAAAGGCTTACTCGGCGGGCAGGCCAAAGCGATGGTAGTGACAGGCTCGCGTAAAGAAGCGGTACGCTACAAGCTGGCCTTCGATAACTATATTGCAGATAGTGGCTATCGCGGCATCAATGCCATGGTCGCGTTCTCAGGGGAAGTTACCTTTAACGATAATGATCCTGATAGCGGCGCACTACTTGGCGAGAAGTTCACTGAGCATAATATGAATATTGGGCTAAAAGGTCGTGATATGCGTAAAGCTTTTGATAGTGATGACTATCAAGTGATGCTAGTGGCCAATAAGTTCCAGACAGGCTTTGACCAGCCGAAACTCTGCGCCATGTACGTAGATAAAAAGCTGACAGGCGTGGACTGCGTACAGACCCTTTCACGGCTGAATCGTACCTATAAGGGTAAGGCTGAGAGCGGTACGTTTGTGCTCGACTTCTTTAATGATCCTGAAGACATCCTTGAGGCCTTCCAGCCGTACTATGAGACCGCCACTTTAGTGAATGTGTCTGACCCCGATCAGGTGTATGACCTGTATGAGAAGCTACGCGCCAGCGGTATCTTTTTATGGCATGAGGTCGAGCAGTTTGTTGAAGCTTTTTATAGTAAGAGTAAGTCTAACGCTGCCATTAGTAACATCTGCAAGCCAGCGGTCGAGCGTTGGCAGAAGCGCTATAAGCTAGCACGCGAGCAAGCCCAGCACGCTAAGGAAATGCTTGAGCGTACCAAAGCGACAGGTGATGTGGTGCTGATGACCAATGCGGAGAATGACTATAAAGGTTTTAAGGCTGATCAAGATGCGCTAGAGATCTTTAAAAAGGACTTAGGGACATTCACCCGCCAGTATGAGTTTATGTCGCAAATCGTTGACTACGACGATAAAGAGCTGGAAAAGCTGAGCTTATACGCCCGTAACCTACGGCCATTATTACGCGAAAGTGTGGACAATGAGGATGATATTGATCTAACCAACATCGCTATGAGTCATTACCGTGTCTCAAAGCTGCACCAGCAGGATCTAAAGCTAAAGGAGGGTAGTGGTGAGTTAGAAGCTGGCGGCGGTGGCGGTACAGCAAAGCCAAAAGATCAGAAAGAAGAGCTGTTATCAAAGGTCATTAATCGATTAAATGAGGTGTTCGCTGGCGAGGACTTTACCGATAAAGACATGATCAACTTTCAAAACACAATTTGGGATAAAGTGACTGAAAATGAGATCGTGGTAAAGCAGTTTAGTAATAACAGTACCGATCAGATTATGCTCGGCGGTTATCCTGATGCGGCGATGGATGCGTTATTTGAAAGCCAAGAAGCCTACGAAGGTATGACCATGCACTTACTATCTAACCCTGATCAGTTTAAGAAGTTTATTCGTTTGATGCTTGATACGAAGCTGGGTGAGCATGCGTAGGTGAGGTTCTTTAGGGAAAAGTAAGGGTTTAAGGGCAGCATTTATCTAGATAAATAAGCTCCTTTTTTCTGCTTCCTCTTGCTTCCAAAGCCCTTCGCCGATTCCGCTGTATCTATTACGTATCAAGGGATCGGCGTAATTGCAGTTTTTTGAAAAACGTGTTTCCTGCTTCCAAATTCGCTTGCTTCCATCGACCTTGGCTCTAGATATTTGATGGATCTACTAAGGATAGTAGAAGTATGAATAATTAATATTATGTACCTATTCACCTGCCAGCCTATTCTGTTGAATTAACCATATTGGCTCTAACCTAAGCCTGACAAAACTGACAAAACTGACAAAACTAATTAATAGGCAATAAAAAAGACGCTATATCTCAATAACGTCTAACTATTGCACTGACATAACTGACGAAACTAGGGCATGTCCTCAATTCAATCAATAGTCATCTAAATGGGCTAAAAATGGCTAAATCTGGCCAGACGGTGTCAAATAGCTGACTAATATCTCAATATTATCTGCGCTATTTTCCTTGTTTGACGGCGATTTATCTCATTTTTATCGCCATTTTTGAAATGAGGACACACCCTATAAAAGCTCATTTAATCTTGAGTTGATATAGTAACGCTCTGTCGGTCTACCTCCTTGCCCTGTGCTTTTTACTTCCTGCCAGCTTAGCCAGTTGTGTTCGACTAATATTTCTAGCGCGTTCAATACGTCATCGCTATCAGTTAAACCTCTCCACCCTTTGCGGATTAGCTGGCGTGCGGTAAAGCCGTGACCGATCCAATCGGTTTTGTCAGTTTTGTCAGCTCCCTTTTTGACCATTTTCATTATTTTATCGGCTAAATAAGAGGCTTTGATATTCGCGCTATCGGTGACAGTGCTATATATTCTCATCATGTGGCTCTCTAACACTTCGCACCATGCCAGCGCTGCATTAAGTGCGTTCAAGTTGACTGCACCTAATGACGTACCATGTTCGATACAATCGACTAAGTGAAAGACTAATGCTAATGACGGTACTGTTTTAGCATACTTGATTAGATGCTCAGCTATGATGCTATGCTCAGCGTCACTAGCTCTTACTTTAAGCGCGTCATACCAACTCATAAACACTTGATAAGCATCATCAGTAAAGCGGTAATAAGGGCGCTTGTGATAGTCATCAATCGGGTTTGCACCATAGCGCATAAAGTCACCTAACTGCATACTATCAATCGTTTCAAACAAGCTATAGATAGCGTCACGGCTTGGCTTGTCAGGTGGCAAGTCACGCTCTTTACTGTTTGGTAATGGGTCGGGGTAAACCATCAACTGAAAGCGCTGAATAAGTCCGTCATTGCCTAAACCTTTCATCGTTTTAGATAAATAATACTCGAGCTTGTCAGGCTGAATACCACCGATAACCGATAAACAATGGGTGTCGATAAACACTGAGCCTCTGCCTATTCTATCGACTTGAAAGCTACCTAAACCATTAAAGCCCTCAAGATAGAATGATCGCGCTTGTTGATTGCTTTCACTCTCTAATGAAGCAAGCCAACCTGTCAGCTCATCACGCTTTACCAGCATACCGTTTTTGTGTTTGCTCTCAAGCTCTCCGATACTCTCAATCGTACCGTCATCAGTAACGTAACGCTTAATCTCAGGTATAAGCTCATCACTTTGCTTTACCTCTGCCAACTCTTGCGCTTTGGCTTTTAAATCAACATGACTAATTTCAGCATCATCATCAGTTTGGGTCGCTAGCTTTTTAGCAAGGTCACTAAGCTGCTTCTCAGCTGCCTTTGTCATATGCTTGTTAAGCTCTTTTTGTGTATCATGCTCGAGCTTATCTGCATTATATTTATCTTTAGCAAGTCCGACTAAATGTGATATTGGCTTTAACCCTTCAGATAATGACGGTGATTTCTTACTCGATGGGTTGCCAATGATTGCACCATAAAAGTTCGGTACTACCTCCCAGTTATCGTACATCTTAGGGTAGATGCTCAATTTTGAGCCTATCAAGCTGCCTAACGATACCATCAAGGGCATTAGCACATATTCAATAGGTACGCTCAAGCGCTCAGCACAGTTTGAAGCATAATTCCATAGCAGTTTTGGCATTATATCGCTTGTGAGTGTCTTAACTGGTGGCAGTGTTTGACTGATTGGCTTAGGCTTTGGTTTGCCTAGCGCCTGTAAGTCGATAATCTCAGCATCAGCGATTAGGTCATCATAATCAGCATCAAACTCAAGCGCGTCATAAATGAGCGTATGCTCACAAATAATGGCTTCAACATTCACGCCTTTAAGCGGTGTTATTACTTTGGCCTTGTGCTGTGAAGTGGTCATGATGGTTACTTGCTGCACCTCTGCAAAATGTTTCACCGTCCGATTAAACAAACTAGGTACAAGGCAAGTGAGTACCGTTATATCAATACCTAATTTACGATAAGCGTCATAACAGCACACTGCCTCAGCAAGATCAGCTATGACTATCCACTTACTATCACGACTCATTGAGCCAATGACAAAAGCACTCGGTATATCAGTGTCAGATATAAAGATACGTCCGTTATCCTTAAGCGGTACGCTGGCAAGTGTGACAATCTCAGCTTGATTATTAACTTTTAGCAGTCCGATAGTGTTAGCAGTGTCGAGCTGCTTTTCTCCTGCCAGCGCTCCTGTAAATATGCTAATATCTCTATCTAGATAGATAACTGAGTTTAATGATCCATTACTTAGTAAGCTTTCTAACGTGCCATGACCTGTTACATCTGCCAATGTAGCGAGTCTAAAATCTGCTATAAATTGTGACAAGCCTGTGCTGATAGCATGGGCTTTGTTGTCTTTATCGGTTGTCATTGCTGCCCCCATCACCATGTGTTATGCGCTTTGCTGCCTGTTTATAGTGTGGGTAGTGATAAGCGCGTCTGTTTTTACGCTTTTGTGCTTTACCGTGTTTTGATTTGGCAAAAACTAATTGCGCGTCCATAAGAGTCTGTGATTTATCGCTGCTCATGGGTCACCTCGCTATACTGTACGATGCAAAATATTGGTGACAGTAGTAAGCCAATGACGACTACCCATACCATAAACTCTAGTAGCTTTGATGGTAGGCTGCGCTTGCCAGCTTGTACTTCATGCTGGGGCTGTAGGTTATCTTTAGAATTATTGCTGCTCATAGGGGTTCACCTCCAATTCAGGCATCAAGATCAGCTGGGTCATGATGCTTTCGCTCAAACCAATAGCGCTTTCATTAATACTCACCAAAGCCGCCCTTACTGCTATTATCACGCCTTTGCTGGCTGGGTCGCTAACTTCTATCATATTGAGCGCATAAGCTAGGCTTTCACAATCCTCAGCGTAGCTTTGTATATAATCATCTACTAATGACAATTCATGACTATCTACTGCGACTAGGCGCGGCTCTAATATCTCATTTGATTGGTTCATGACTTATACTTCATTTTTGGTGGTAGCATCGTCGTCTGACGGCTGAACATGACTGCCTAGCCAGCTATTAATATCAGACAAGCGCCATAGACTAGCCCGCCCAATTTTGATCGGTTTGGGGAATTTGCCTTCATTGATTAGATGGTAGATGTGCTTTGCACTAAAGCCTGTGATACCGCGTGTGGCGGCTTTGGCAGTGACGGTGCGCGTTTGACCTGACTTGGTGGTGTAGGTCTTAGCGTTTCGCGCTGGTTGGTTGGCAAGATCTGTCATTCTCAGATACTGATCTTTCAATATCATTTTGTTATACCTTCTCTTAAGTTTTTTGTCTGAATTAGCGATAAGTCAAAAAATTGGCAATAAAGCACCTAGACCGCCTTATTTTGTAAAAGACAGTTTTAGTTTTTCGTAATTTGGCTTTATATTTGCAACTTGGCTTAATGCTGTGATTCTTGTGGTGCTGGAGCTTCTAGAAGAGGAAGTGAGAGAAATCTGAGATGGCAATATTAACTTGCTAATTTTGCTACTAATGATAGTATACGGTTAACATTCTAGCGAGCTAGCTTTGAATATAGAGTGTTGACAATAACCAATGTATAAATTCTGATCTCTCTCTCATCTCTTTTTGAGGGTTAGTTATTTCAAGAATTTGTCTCCTTATGTTGGTTTCTCAATAAAATAGGTGGGCAGATAAATCGCTTTGAAGTTTGGCGACTAGGCGCGATTTATTAGCCCATACTATTCATTAATTTCTAATAAGTTTAATTAAAAACGGCTATGTGTTATTCAGTAACATAGGGTTAGCTTAGCACACCTTTATATATTCACAATAAGTGCGCTTAGTGCCGAACAATCGCTTATATGAATATTAGATTTTATTCACTATCTGATAGTGAACTTTTGTTCGTTGTTGTTCGTTGTTGTTCGTTGTTGTTCGTTGTTGTTCGTTGTTGTTCGTTGTTGTTCGTTGTTGTTCGTTGTTGTTCGTTGTTGTTCGTTGTTGTCAGTTATAAGCAGTAAGCCTGTTCAAGCTATTGATAATGAATCTCATTAATTAGTAACATTTCTTTACAATAACCCAGAGATTAATGATGAGAGTTTTTTAAAACTCAATTTTTACAATGAATATCTTCATTGCCTTCTACTATAAATGCTTAAGAAGTCCTTGTATGACATCTTCTGGTACTCCTTGAGCTTGTAAGCTTTTGATTATAATATCTCTATCATGCAGTGCTATATCAGTCGTTTGCTCATTACGGCTTTCCATTTCTTTAGTGAGTTCATCAGGAGTCAATAAATCAAAGCTGACCGCCTTGCCTGCGCGTAAGTCATCAAGATAGTTCGCCCAGCGGTGCATCATCATTTGGCGCTCGGCTAAATTCTCTGATAAGTCGTAGCGCCTTCTCACGCTCGATTGCTCTAAGTGAGCAAGTTGTATCTCTATGAGGCTTTCACGAAATTGCAGCTCATACAGTCCTGTGCTGGCAAGCTGCCTAAAGCCGTGCCCCGTCATTTTAGGGTAGGGGTCACCTGTATAGCCCATGCGCTGTAGTGCCTGATTAAACCATGCTTCACTATAGGGTTTGTTTCATTCAAAGTTATAGAACACATATCCTGTCTGCTCTGTTAAGGGACGCATACGTTCAATGATAGCCATTGCTTGCGGTGACAGCGGAATAATATGGTCTTGGCGCATTTTCATCTTGTGCGCTGGAATACGCCATACGCTTTTATGATAATCAATCTCTGACCATTCAAAGTGCCTTAGCTCTTTGGTACGCACAAAGCACAGCGTCATCAGCTGTAAACCTGCTACGGTCTGCTCATGAGCGTTTGGGTGGTTATTAATGTACTGATCAATGTTGCGGAGTAGGTCGGGGAATTGGTGCTGCTCTACCGCTTTCATACGTTCGGCTTTATGCGGCCTGAGCGCTTTGTTACGTCCAATGGCGATATTAGTAATATCATAACCCAGTGTATTAATAGCATACTCAAAGATGGCGCTGATCAAACCCATACACTTGTGCGCGGTCTCAGAGGTATGTTTGCCTTGCTGCTCAAAGCTGGCTTGAATGGCAAGCCCTGTCTTAATAATATCTTGCGCGGTGATGGCACCAATAGGGTAGTTACCTAGATGTTTTAAGATGTGGTTATCTAAGAACCCTTGCAGCTTTTGTACGTTCTTTGCGGTAGTCTTGGATTTTCCATCAAGATAGCTTTTAGCAATGACTTTAAATAAGTCCTTTTGCTCAAAGTTGTTCTTTTCAATGCTTTTGTGTTCGGTGGGGTCGATACCATCAGCCAATAATGCTTTTGCTTTGTCACGTTCGATACGCGCTTGCTTGAGTGATACTTGCGGCTTGAATGATGAATCAATCACTTGTTTTGATGATTTATAGATACCGATTTGGTAGGTTTTTTGTTTGGGCTTAATGTCTTTGACCGATTGATAGCGGTATGACATTTGCCAAAACAGTGAGCCATTAGGATGTTGTATTAGAGATAAACTATTACCATCACTGTGACGGGTGACTTTGTCAGGTGCTGACTGCTTAGCTATGGCCTTCACACCGTTATCAGTTAATAGATAGTCTTTTCTCATAATCAGGGCAGCCGTAAAAGATGTTAAATGTTTTAACAACAAATTTAACAACATTCTATAGGTGCTACTAGGTAATGACAAGTAATATCAAAAGACTTGAACTGAAGCTATTAAAGGTGTGTAGGGGTTTGAGGTAATGCTAGGAAGTGGTGAAATACGATGATTGGTGCGCTCGGCGGGAATCGAACCCACGACCCTCGGCTTCGGAAACCGATACTCTATCCAACTGAGCTACGAGCGCCTAAAACAGACTTAAAAATCAAGACCGCTTAGTCTAACAAATAAAAGTCAGAAAGCCAATAAACGAAGGCAGAGATTGAGGTTTTTTAAGAAAAAACAGGATAGTCATTAAACAAGCATGGCAATCTACCCGCCTTTTCCCTTATAATGTCAGGGAGAATTCATATTTATAATCACCGATTGCAAGTGTGCTGGCACGCGGGATGGCTGTTTGCTATTGATGACGAGAGGTCGTCAAAGGAGGACAGACAGAATGTCCGAGCCGTGCCAGCCTTTGTATACGTAATAAGAGAACGTGACGAATGAGAAAAGTAGTTATGTTATCGGCAGCTGCCATTCTAGGAATCGCTAGTATCGCGGTGAGCCAAGCTGAAAGTGTTGTCGACACGCCTGTGACTGTCTCTGATGTAGCAGAAGCGCAGGAAGTGGTAGAAAACGCACCTGAGCAGTTGGGCGATGCCCCACAAGCTGCTGCAGATACCACTGATGGCGACGCTGCGACTGACGCTGCGGCCTCAGAAGATGGTCAAGCAGATGACGCAGTAGAAACTGCCGCTGCCGCACCTGCCGCCGAAGAAGAGATTCCACAAGATACGCCGCAAGTGCAAAAGCTGATCGCGCTATATCCAAACTTGATTGCTCGTATTCAGCCAGTTGCCAAAGTCTGCTTCGAAGACGACGAAGTGTGTGACGTGACCCCGCGCGCCGCTGGCCCAGCCGCTGGCGATGGTCCTCGCGACGGCAAAGCTGTGTATAATGCGGTATGTCAGACATGTCACGGTGCAGGCCTACTTGGCTCACCTATGTTAGGCGATGCTGGCGCATGGGGTCCACGTATCTCAAAAGGTAAAGACACCCTATATACCCATGCCATCAATGGCTTTAACGCCATGCCTGCCAAAGGCGGTGCGGATATCCCTGATGAAGAAGTCCAAAACGCTGTCGATTATATGGTTGGTGAAGCAAGCTAAACAGTTGCTTTTATCGGCTTGGGGTGTCTGATTTAGATTAAATAGGCATCCGTAACCTGTCACGGTCTATTGACTTGTCGTGAGCGACTTGCCGCAAACCATATGTATCTGTAAGCTATATGTGTAAAGCCTATAACTCGCCTATTTCATTTTATGAGGTAGGCGTTTTTTTTTATGATGAGTATTATCAAACGGATGGTTCTGGTATAGCACCGTTGAAATCCGACCCTAGTAGCCTCATTTTATGAGATTACATCGTCTCATTTGGCTGTTTTTCTCTTCTCAAACGCTTTTACATCGATAATCAATAAAGAGGTATTCATGTCTGAGGTACCAGCACTTGCTATCCAGAATTTATCCAAAACCTATGGTAATGGGTTTTCGGCACTCAAAGATGTCAGTTTAACCGTCCCGCAGGGTGGTTTTTTTGCGCTGCTGGGGCCAAACGGTGCTGGTAAGTCAACGATGATTGGCATTATTAGCTCACTTTTTAAACCCACCACTGGCAGTGTCAAAATTTTTGGCACCGATTTGCTCGAAAACCCAGCGCTGGCCAAGCAGTATCTTGGCGTGGTGCCGCAAGAGTTCAATTTTAATCAATTTGAAAAAGTCCAAGATATCTTGATTACCCAAGCAGGGTATTTTGGTATCCCGGCCAAAGAAGCTCGTCCAAGAGCCAAGCGCTTGTTGACCGCGCTTGGGCTGTGGGATAAGCGCAACAGTAAATCACGCGAGCTATCTGGCGGCATGAAACGTCGTCTGATGATTGCTCGTGCTTTGATTCACAAACCAAAACTATTGATTTTGGATGAGCCGACGGCTGGGGTCGATATCGAGCTGCGCCGATCTATGTGGGATTTTATGCAGCAGATCAATATCGAAGAAAAAACCACCATTATCTTGACCACTCACTATCTTGAAGAAGCAGAGCAGCTGTGTAAACGCATTGCGATTTTGGATCATGGTGAGATACGCATCAATACCGAAATGAAAGATTTGCTCGCTCAATTATCGGTGGAGACATTTGTTTTTGATCTTGAAGTCCCGTTGACCCAGCCGCTAGAGCTGGATGGGGTGACAGGGTTGTCGCAGCCAGATGAGCAGACCTTAGAGGTAACCCTAACAGAAGGCGAGTCGTTAAATGGTGTGTTTAACCAATTATCTGCTCAAGGCATTACGGTGGCCAGTATGCGCAACAAAGCCAACCGCTTAGAAGAGCTATTTATGCGCTTGGTAGAAAAAAACATTCAAAGTGCAGACAGTATGAAGGAGGCGGGATTATGAGTCAAAAGGCCGTTGATCAAGATCAGAGCATCGACTATCACAAAACCATGTCGTGGAATAAAAGATGGATCTCTTTTCGTACCATCTGGCTAAAAGAGGTGCGCCGAATCCTACGTATCTGGCCGCAGACCCTACTGCCACCTGTCATTACCATGAGCCTGTATTTTGTCATCTTTGGTAAGATGATCGGCTCACGTGTCGGTGAGATGGGTGGGGTGCCGTATATGCAGTTTATCGTGCCTGGTCTAATCATGATGGCGATTATCACCAACAGTTACTCCAACGTTGTCTCAAGCTTTTTTAGTGCCAAGTTTACCGCCAGTATTGAGGAGCTTTTGGTCTCACCGGTCTCCAAGCATGCGATTTTGATGGGGTATATCAGTGGTGGTATTTTCCGCGGGCTGGCAATTGGTTTGATTGTCTCGATTGTGGCGTTGTTTTTTACCGATTTGGGTATCGAGCACTTATTTGTCACGGTGTTTACCGTCCTTGGCACCTCGACTTTGTTTTCATTAGGCGGCTTTATCAACGCGGTATTCGCTCGCTCGTTTGATGACATCTCCATCATTCCAAGCTTTGTATTGACGCCGCTTACTTATCTTGGCGGGGTGTTTTATTCGATGGAGAATCTGTCACCATTTTGGCAAAACGTCTCGTTATTGAACCCGATTGTCTATATGGTGAATTCGTTCCGTTATGGCATCTTAGGGTATTCTGATGTCAACGTTTGGTACTCGATGGCGGCGATTTTTGTATTCTGTGCGATATTTTATACCATCGCTTATCGTTTGTTGAATAATGGCTCACGCGTGCGCTTGTAATGGTCAGCGTGTGAAGCGATAGCGATGCCCAAAGCGCTGTCGGTTGAGCAGTTAGGGTTTAACGATTAAATAGTAGGAAAGTAAATGAGCATACATGGCATCTTAGGTGAGCAAACCACCGATTATCCGACGCAGTATAGTCCAGAGACGCTATATCCGATTGCGCGCAGTCTGGGTCGTGACGCGATTGGTTGGCAAGACGATAAATTAGCGGTGGGGGTGGACTGGTGGCAAGCCTTTGAGATGTCTTGGTTAAATAAGCAAGGCGTCTCGCAAGTTGCCATTGCGCGCTTTGGTATTCCTGCCAGCTCACCATTTATTGTCGAGTCAAAATCGTTGAAGCTTTACTTAAACAGCCTAAATTTTACCGAGTTTGCCAGCTGGGACGACGTGCAAGCGCTGATAGCCAAAGACTTATCAGCCTGCGTGCAAGCTCAGGTAACCGTTGAGTTGTTTCGCTTAGATGATGAAACATCAGGGCTACATATTGCTCAGCCCGATGGCGTCTGTATTGATGATGCCTTAGCGAATAGTAGCGAGAAGGTAACACTGTGTGCGCATCCCGATGCGTCATTGCTGCGTGATGAAGCAGAGGCGCGTGGTGAGAGTGTGATAAGTGATGGCACTCAGCCTTATCGTTTTTATTCTAATTTGCTGCGTAGTAACTGTCCGGTGACCAACCAGCCAGATTGGGGTACATTAGCTGTGTCAATTACAACGGAGCAGCCCATTCATACGGCCAATATGCTGCGCTACATATTAAGCTTTCGTCAGCACAATGGTTTTCATGAGCAGTGCGTCGAGCAGATATTTGCTGACTTGAGCCAACACTATCAGCCACGCGCATTGATGGTTCGTGCGTGGTACACCCGCCGCGGCGGTATCGATATCAATCCTTGCCGCGTCAGTGATATGAGTTTGTTGCCGACGCCGAGTCGTTTGACTCGTCAATAGAGCCATTGTTTAAAATAGCTTGGCTGATACAAAAAAAGCGCCTATCTTATTGAATAAGACAGGCGCTTTTTATTGCATAGGTTTTACTAATAAAACTATTTGCTACTTACTTTTGCCATGACTTCTTCGCGGCTGAGCATTTGTTTTTCTGATTCACGGCGATTGACGTACTCAAATTTACCTTCGGCCAAATTACGGTCAGAAACCACGATGCGATGCGGGATACCAATCAGCTCAAGATCGGCGAACTTGACCCCTGGACGCTCGTTACGGTCGTCTAGCAATACGTTGACGCCTTGAGCTTTTAGCTCTTCGTATAACGCGGTGGCCGTTTGCATGACGGTTTCTTCTTTAGACTTCATCGGAATGATAGCAACTTCAAAAGGCGCAATCGAGTCCTCAACGGTCGGCGTTTGTGGCCACATGATGCCGTTTTCGTCGTTATTTTGCTCGATGGCTGCTGCGATGATACGGCTGACGCCGATACCATAACAGCCCATCATCATGGTCACAGGCTTGCCATCCTCACCAGAGACGGTTGCGTTCATCGCTTGCGAGTATTTATCGCCCAACTGGAAGATATGACCGACTTCGATGCCGCGTTTGATTTTGAGCGTGCCTTTGCCATCAGGAGAAGGGTCGCCTTCTTGCACATTACGCACATCAACGATACGCGTAATGCTGGCGTCACGTGCCCAGTTCATGCCGATGGTATGTTTATTCACTTTATTCGCGCCTGCCACAAAGTCTGACAAGGTCGCCGCTGAGCGATCGACAAATACCGGCATATCCAAATCCACACCGATATAGCCTTTATGCAGGCCAGCAGCTTTTAGCTCTTCATCAGAGGCCAGGGTCAATGGTACGTTGGCTTCTTCGATTTTCTCAGCTTTGATGGTATTAAGCTGATGGTCTCCGCGTAGTACCACCGCAATCAGCTGCGGTGTGCCATCTTCTTTATGACCATGGACGATCAAGGTTTTGACGGTATTGGCAAGCGGAATATCTAAGTGTTCCGCCACCATCTTACAAGTGGTCATGCCTTCGGTGAGCACGTCTTCGCGCTCTTGCTTTGGCGGTTGGCGTTCAGCCATGTTAAATGAGATAGATTCGGCAAGCTCGACGTTGGCCGCATAGTCTGAGGAGTCAGAAAAAGCGATATCATCTTCACCGCTGTCAGCCAACACATGAAACTCATGCGAGGCAAAGCCGCCGATAGAGCCGGTATCCGCTTGTACCGCACGGAAGTCTAAGCCTAAGCGGGTGAAGATACGCGTATAAGCCTCATACATATCATGATAAGTCTTTGCGAGCGAAACTTGATCGACATGGAACGAGTAGGCGTCTTTCATGGTGAACTCACGCGCGCGCATCACACCAAAGCGGGGACGAATCTCGTCGCGGAATTTCCCTTGGATCTGAAAGAAGGTAATCGGTAGCTGCTTATAGCTGCGGAGCTCGCCTTGGGCCAGATTGGTGATGACCTCTTCGTGCGTCGGGCCTAGCACAAAATCCCGATCGTGACGGTCTTTAAAGCGCAATAGCTCAGGACCATAGTCATCAAAACGCCCGGTGGTCTGCCACAGTTCAGCGGGCTGCGTCATCGGCATCAGGACCTCTTGAGCGCCTACGTTTTGCATCTCTTCACGAACAATACGTTCGACCTTTTGCAAGACGCGTAGCCCCATGGGCAACCAGATATAAAGCCCCGAAGCGATTTTGCGAATAAGACCGGCGCGCACCATCAACTGGCTTGAGACGATGTCGGCGTCGCTTGGGGTTTCTTTTAGAGTGGCAAATAAAAATTGACTGGCTTTCATAAATAAAGCGTAACCTTATCAACGATAAAAAAATAAGAAATAGTGGGGTGTTGAGCATAGGGCTATCGTTTCATGGACGCCGTAAGCTTACCTTTATCACTTAGCAATGAACTAGGGGTTTCCTAGTAGATAATGTGTCGCAACTGGTCTCTAACCACTAATCGCGGGCAACTACGCTTTTGCGGCCAAGACACTGGTAAACAAGACACTGGTAAAGCAGTATCGTCACAAAACCGCTCTCACAATAAAAGGGCAGATTTGGATTGACGTATCGATAGAGTAGACGGCGACATATCGGAATTGAACAAGTCACCAAACGTGTGATGAAAACCTATCTTGCAAAAAACCTGACCAATAAATCTGTGCCGACATTTTATCAATACAATCTGTCTATGTTAGGTAAAGTTCGCCCAAGACGCAATGACTTTTTGTTTTTTCAGCCGTAACTTCGGTCAAAGAATGGCAGATGATTATTGAGACTCGATTATTTACCAGTGTTAAGCTGATTTATGGCAAATGGCGCGCGTGTTTTTACTCATAATCTGGTCGCAGGTTATGTTGCGTCTTGGTAGCTATTACTTGAAGTAATAGGTGATTAGTAGCATTTATAGACAGACAGGCGGATGAGATAGGTAGGTGGTATCACGCAGCGAGATAAAAGTACGATTTGATAATAGCGAGGCAATAAAAAGCGCTGTTAAGTCGCTGTCGCCAAGAGACTCATCTGATCTATATAACTGATAATACTGAAGGTGGTGTCGATGAATCATCCTGATAATAAAGCGCCTGCGGATAACGCGCGCGACAACAAATATCCAGCGACAAATCCATCAACAAAAAAGCCCATTGCCTTTATGTCGTGGCTGATATTGCTGATTGGTTTGGCCGCGCTGGCATTTGCTATCTATAGTATGCAGCCAGCAAGTGAAGAAGCGCCTATCGAAACCATCAGCCGTGAGGGCGTGGTGACGCAGATTCAGCAGTTAAACCGCCTACAGACAGTCGCCTTTAGTGTCGATACGGTGATTACCAGCGAGCGGCAAGGCAGCTGGATGAAGCTGTGGCAAGATGAACAAAAGGGGCTGTTTATCGCGCGCGGGCGAGTCGATGCAGGGATCGATTTGAGTGCGCTGACGCCTGAGATGGTGCAAGTCATCCAGCCCGATCCAGCGGCTGACAGTGAGGCGCTGCGCAAAGCTGCTCAAAATGACACGCAGGCCACAACTGTCAATACCGCTGCCATGATGCCGCAAATCAATATCACCTTACCGCCGTCAGAGATATTTTCAGTATATCTGGATGATATTGAGATTTATGACTGGCAGACGGGCGCGTTTGGGCTGATGCAGGTCGATCCAAAGATACTTGCGCAAGCACAGACCATGGCAAAAAAAGAAGTGCTAGAGCGTGCCTGCCGCGGTGATGTGATGAATATTGCCTTGCAAAACGCTCAGACGCAGCTGCAGCAGTTATTTGCCATGACGGGCGCGGTGGTTACGGTGACCACCCAAGGCGCGGGCGCGTGTCAGTTGCCCTCGTAGCATGTCAGTCGACTGTATTACGATTTTTTAAACTCAGCAATGGCCAACTGACGAGCCGCTTTATGCTCGACCATCGGCACAGGGTAGGCGATATCAGCAAACTTGCCGCCCTTTGCCAGCTCTTTACGCATCTTGTCCTCACTATGCAAGATGCTGGCAGGAATATCTTTTAATTCAGGTAGCCAAGTTTTGATAAACACGCCATCCTTGTCATGTGTTTTGCCTTGGCTAAAGGGATTCATAATCCGAAAGTAAGGCGCAGAGTCCGTACCGGTTGAGGCGCTCCACTGCCAGCCGCCATTATTAGAGGCAAAGTCGCCATCGATGAGCTGCTGCATAAAATAGCGCTCGCCTAAGCGCCAATCAATCAGCAAGTCTTTGGTCAAAAACATCGCGGTGACCATACGCAGGCGATTGTGCATAAAGCCAGTCGCATTTAGGCTGCGCATCGCCGCATCAACGAGTGGCACGCCTGTCTTGCCAGTACACCATGCCTCAAGGTCATCCTTGTCATACGACCAATCAATCTTCTTATCTGTCTCTTCTTTATAGGCCTTGTGGCGGATAAGAGCCGGCTTGTCCACTAGCACATGGCGATAAAAGTCGCGCCATGCCAGCTCACTTATCCAGCGATTGATGTCTTCATTGTCGCCATCATTGCCGTGTAGTTTTTCTTGCGCTAGGCTTGCCTGTAGATAGCATAATCTAGGACTGATGACGCCAATGGTCAGGTAGGCGGATAGCTGACTGGTGGCCTCGAGGCTAGGCGTATCACGGCTGATATCATAGTCGTCGATGTCGTCGGCAATAAAGTCGTTTAGACGCTGACAGGCAGCTGTTTCGCCTGCAGAGTAGGCGGCGCGGGCTTTTGTTAATTGAGCGTCCATATCGAGATGCTGCGATAAATCAGCCTTTTGTCGTGCGTTTTGATAAGTGCTGACCACCTTGTTACTCAATGCTTCGATGTCTTGTAGTGTGGTGGCTCTGTCTTTTGATAATTTTAGCTTGGTTTTATTATTATTTATGGCGGTGGCTTCATGCATTTGTATGCTGCTGATATCTAAAGTATGCCGCCATTTTTTATAAAACGGGGTAAACACTTGATACATGCTATCGCCATCATTGGTGGTGATACTTTGTGGTGGCAAGATACATTGGTCATGCCAGCGTACAAACTCGATATTGTCTTTTGCTAGCTGCTTTGCTAATTTTTCATCACGGTCGATCTCATTGCCTTCGTACTCATGATTGGCCATGATACAGCGGATATTATTGTCCTGACATAGTATGCTGAGCGCGTCGATACAGTCGGCAAAGCTGGGACAAAGTTGTACCGTCAATGTGATGTTTAGCTGCGCTTGTAGCGCCTTGGCAAGTATGGGCAAGGTGCGGGCGATATGATCCACCTGTACTAAGGAAGTATCGTGCGCATACCACTGCTCTGGCGTCAAAAAAAACACCGCACTGACGCGCGCATGATCTGCCTGCGCTCGCTCGCAAAGTGCCGTCAGCGCTGTATTGTCATGCAGTCGTAAATCTCGGCGAAACCACATTAGATAATGCGGCATATTCATATCCGTATTATCATCGTTATCGCCATTAGCAGACGCAGTCTTAGACATGCAAGTACCCTTATACCAATCAATCGTAATCATAAACAAAACGATGAGTAAAAGTATGCTAGGATAAGTTTTTTGATGCAATGGGTCTGGCAGACAAGTAACAAAACAGCATCATAGCGTCAGGTCGATATAAAAGGGATACAACGAGATTGGGAGCACCAGGCTCTCAGTACAATATACGCTCAGTACAATGGTAGATATTGAACCTATTAAATCTTTTAAGCGTTTCAAATTAAGGTCAGACAATGCAGGTGAAGTTTTGCGGGTTTACCCAGCTCAGTGATGTTCAGACCGCTGTGCAGTTGGGTGTGGATGCGGTTGGTTTGGTGTTTTACCCACCAAGCCCGCGTGCTGTCACGGCCAAACAGGCGCAGGCATTGAGTGCCGCTGTACCGGCGTTTGTCAGTGTCGTGGCACTGGTGGTCAATATGACTCACGATGAGCTGCTGGCGCTGGCAAACCATGTATCTTTTGACATCATTCAATTCCACGGCGACGAAACGCCTGAGCAGTGCCAGCAGCTGGCAAGCGCGGTCAATAAACGCTGGATCAAGGCGCTACGTATCGATGCCGAGCAAGACACGGCAGCTAGCGTGCGCGCGCGTATCGATAGCTTTGCCGCGATGGGTGCCAGTAGTATCTTGCTCGATGCTTATCATCCGCAAAAATACGGCGGTACGGGCGCGCGCTTTGATTGGAGTTTGATACCACAGGGCAGCGCGTTACCGATTGTTTTAGCCGGCGGCCTTGCTGCTGATAATGTCGCAGGCACACTTGATTTACCTATCTATGGCGTCGATGTCAGCGGCGGTATCGAATCTGCTAAAGGCAAAAAAGACGCTGCCAAAATGCGCGCCTTTATGAAGGCAGTCAAACGTGACCGATGGCAAAACGAGACGGTCACTGACGGGCTTTAAGATAATTGCTATATTGGTGTCTATGTGATGTCTATATATTGTTATTTGCTCGTTATTCCGAATTTTTGCTTGTCGCCTAGTTATATGACGATATGGCGGCAAGCCTAGACGCTTTATCTCCTTCACCTTTATATTAAAAGCCCCCACTTATCGTAGGAATTATCATGAGTCATGCCTCAAACAAAGCGCTATCTGATGCTGCAAAATCTATCAATACCTTTACCAATCCAGCAGATGTGCAAGACTTTAATCAATACCCTGATGCACGCGGACACTTTGGTGTCCATGGCGGTCGTTTTGTTTCTGAAACGCTGATGGCGGCATTAGAAGAGCTTGAAACCTTATACACCAAAGTCAAAGCTGATCCGGCTTTTTGGGAAGAATATCACAATGATTTGGTCAATTATGTCGGTCGCCCAACCCCGCTTTATCATGCCAAACGCCTGAGTGATGAGATTGGCGGCGCGCAGATTTATTTTAAACGTGAAGACCTCAATCACACAGGCGCACACAAGGTCAATAATACCATCGGGCAGGCACTACTTGCCAAGATGTGCGGCAAAAAACGCATCATCGCCGAAACGGGCGCAGGACAGCATGGCGTGGCGACAGCGACAATTGCTGCGCGCCTAGGCTTAGAATGCATCGTCTATATGGGCGCTGATGACGTCGAGCGCCAAAAGATGAACGTCTATCGTATGCGCCTGCTTGGTGCGACAGTGGTGCCAGTGACGTCTGGCTCGCGCACTCTCAAGGACGCCATGAACGAAGCGATGCGCGACTGGGTGACCAACGTTGACACCACTTATTACATCATCGGCACCGTTGCAGGGCCGCATCCTTATCCGCTACTGGTACGTGATTTCCAAGCGATTATCGGTAAAGAAGCCCGTATTCAACATTTAGAAAAAACGGGCAAATTGCCTGATGCGTTGGTTGCCTGTGTTGGTGGTGGCTCCAACGCGATTGGGCTGTTTTTTGATTTCTTAAACGATACTGACGTTAAAATTTATGGCGTCGAAGCAACGGGTGACGGTATAGAAACGGGTCGCCATTCAGCGCCATTGGCCGCTGGTCGTATCGGCGTGCTGCATGGCAACCGCACTTACCTGATGGCAGACGATGAAGGTCAAATCCAAGAGACGCACTCTATCTCAGCGGGTCTTGATTACCCTGGCGTCGGCCCTGAGCATAGCTTCTTAAAAGACATGAAACGCGTCGAATATGTCGGTTGCACTGATAAAGAGTCGTTGCACGCTTTTCATGAAGTCACGCGCAAAGAAGGCATCATACCTGCATTAGAGTCTGCGCATGCTGTCGCCTATGCGTTGAAACTGGCGAAAACCATGACCCCTGAGCAGAGCATTGTCGTCAATATGTCGGGTCGCGGTGATAAAGACTTGCATTCAGTGATGAAGGCAGAAGGGATTGCGTTGTAGTGGTGAGCATTGTTTTTGCGACAAACCCACGTTGATGACATACATTGAGTGGCCCTTTGATTGAATGATAAAGCGCCACTGTAGCCAGTTTTTATTAATTTTAGAGACGATTATGACCCGAGTTAAAAGTATGACCCGAATTGAAAGCACTTTTGAAACTTTAAAATCACAAAACAAAAAAGCCCTGATTCCTTATGTGATGGCAGGCGATCCAACACCTGATAACTTTGTCGGCCTCTTGCATGACTTAGTCAAGCATGGCGCGGATATGATCGAAGTGGGTTTGCCGTTTTCTGACCCCATGGCCGATGGGCCAACCGTTGCCTTGGCGGGCGAGCGCGCCTTAGCAGCTGGTACTAGTACGCGTGATGCGCTAAAAATGGTGGCAGAGTTTCGCAAACAAGACACGCAAACGCCAATTATCCTGATGGGTTATCTAAACCCTGTCGAGATCATCGGTTATGATAACTTTGTCACCTTGTGCGAGCAGGCAGGCGTCGATGGTATTTTGATGGTGGATTTGCCGCCAGCGGAGGCGGGAAGCTTTACTCAGCATTTAACTGAGCACGCGATGAATGAGATTTTCTTATTATCGCCCACCACTTTGCCTGAGCGCCGTGAGCAAGTGCTGAACCACTGCGGTGGCTATATTTATTATGTGTCGCTCAAAGGCGTGACGGGCTCAGCGACGCTCGATACCGATGATGTCGCCATTCAGGTACAAGCCATCAAAGCAGAGACCGATTTGCCGGTCTGCGTAGGTTTTGGTATCCGTGATGCGGCCTCTGCCAAAGCGATCGGTCAGCATGCTGATGGGATTATCGTTGGTAGTGCGCTGGTACAAAACTTCGCCGATATCGATGCTAGTGATGCGGCAGCCGTGGCCAATGCTCAACAAAAAATCATGGCAAAAATGGACGAGCTGCGCGGTGCTTTAGACAGTTTGACAGTTTAACGGACGGTATCATAGGTAAGCGGTGAGTTGTTCAAGGTGTCCCTAGGGGTGATGAGCTGAGGCGACGGCGCGCTGGACGAATGACAAGGTTTATCATAACAGGGTTTATAATAACAATGTCTATAAAGACAGCACGAAATGGCTTTGCTAAAGTTAGTTTACGTGTGTAAACTAACCTCACATATAAATTGTGACCGTCTCGCATGAGCGTACCTGCTGATGGCTTATATCATCGAGTGCTGTGACGATTAAATTGATTTTATAAATGGACTCTTAGGGACAAGTAAACGAGCCAACTTGCCTGTAAGCCTTTGATAATGGCGAATACTATGACTGATACAATAACCAAAGCTGATATGACAACTCCAAACAATATCGAAAAAACCGCAACTGACAAACCCAGCGCCGAAAAAAACGGCAATGCTGCTGGCCAATCGTGGTTTAATCGCCCAATACCTGGTATTAAGCAGCAACTGACCGCTCCATTGACTGCGGTTGAGACTGAACCATCGACCAAGTGTAGCAACTGCCACTCGATGATTACCAATACCGCGCTGATTTTTAACTGTTATGTGTGCCCGCATTGTGACCATCATCTACCGATGAGCGCCCGTGAGCGTCTAAACTGGCTGCTCGATCAAGTAGATGGCGAGATGGGGCAAGAGTTCAATGCAAAAGATCCATTGAGCTTCGTCGATAGTAAGCCGTATCCGCAGCGCATGAGCGAAGCACAAGACAAGACAGGCGAGTCTGAAGCGCTGATCGTGATGTATGGCAAGCTGCGCAATCTAGACATTGTCACTTGTGCCTTTGATTTTCGCTTTATGGGCGGCTCGATGGGATCGGTGGTCGGTGATCGTTTTGTACAAGCCGCTGAAAAAGCCCTTGAGGAAAAAATACCACTGGTCTGTTTTGCAGCCTCAGGCGGCGCGCGTATGCAAGAAGGCTTGCTGTCGTTGATGCAAATGGCGCGCACCGCCGCTGCGATTGAGCGCTTGCGATTGGCGGGCGTACCGTATATTGTGGTGTTGACCAATCCCGTCTATGGCGGTGTGACTGCCTCGCTGGCGATGCTAGGAGACATTCATTTGGCAGAGCCAAAAGCGATGATTGGTTTTGCTGGCAAGCGCGTGATCGAGCAGACGGTGCGCGAAACCTTAGAAGAGCCGTTTCAGCGCGCTGAGTTTTTGTTAGAGCATGGGGTGGTGGATGAAGTGGTGCATCGTCATCAGCTGATCGATACCATTTATCGTCTGCTGGCAAAACTGTGTCACGTCACCAATGTGGATGCGTAACGCCGCACCGGTTATGGCGCTTATCGCATAGGCACAGCTACAAAACTGCTCTTAAAAATAGCATTTATCGTCAATCACGGTAAATGCTATTTTTGCTTTTTGGCTGGGTAGTTATATACTGTCTTCAGTTTTTATTTGATTCTTTTTTGATAGGTTTTCTTCATGTCTGACTCCTTAGTTGCTACCTCAAGTACGCCCGATAACCAGTCTAGTTTGACCGAATGGCTCAATTATATGCAGCAGATCCATGTATCGGCGATTGACATGGGGCTGTCGCGCGTGTTGCCAGTGGCTGAGGCGTTAGGCTTGGTACAGTCCGCCAAAAACGATGCTTATGTATTTACTGTAGCGGGCACCAATGGTAAAGGCTCAACGACCGCAGTGATTGCGCAAATGTGCCAAGCGGCAGGGTATAAAACGGCGCTGTATCAATCACCGCATTTAAGCGTTTTTAATGAGCGGGTGCGCATCGATGGCGAGATGGTCAGCGATGAGACCTTAATCAATGCCTTTAGTAAGGTGGAGGCAGCGCGGCTGCAGTGCGATTTGACATTGTCGTTCTTTGAGATGACGACACTTGCTGCATTATTGATATTTGCCGAAGCAAACTGCGCGGTATGGGTATTAGAAGTGGGGCTGGGCGGTCGCTTGGATGTGGTTAATATCATCGATCCTGACATGGCGGTGATTACCAATATCGGTATCGACCATATCGATTGGTTGGGCGACAATGTCGAGGATATCGGACGCGAAAAAGCAGGTATATTGCGTGAGGATATCACGCTGATTTATGGGGCGACTACGATGCCAGATAGCGTGCAGCAGGCGATTGATCAGCACCAAGCGCGCTGCTATCAGGTCGAGCAGGACTTTGCTTACCAAAGCCTCGACTCAGCCACATGGCAGTATAGCAATGCCGCTGTCACGATGCAGCTACCACGCCCAGCATTGTCGCTTATGAACACTGCCAATGCCTTATCGGCTGTGCTAGCCAGTCCATTAGATATCGATATCAGTGCCATCGAGCAGGCGCTGCAGACTGTCAAGCTGGCAGGACGGTTTGATTACCGTCATACCCAGCAGCGTCATTGGCTATTTGATGTGGCGCACAATGAGCAAGGTGTCGAGTTTTTATTGGCGCAGCTTGTACCGCTTTGGCAGCAGCACCTCGCCGAGCAGCACGAGTCTAAAGACAGTCATAGCGGCAGCCAACCTGCCAGCATCAAAATGCTGTTTTCTATGTTAGGTGATAAAGATATCGACCATGTCGTCCAGCGCTTAAGCCAAGCTAGCTTGCCGATCAGCGAGTGGTTTATCGCGGAGATTGACTATCCACGTGCCGCGAGTACCGAGCATTTATACAGCGTCCTGTCTCGCCATGTCGAGCAGACGCAGATACATCAGTTTGGCAGATTAAAAGATGCCACGCAGGCGGTGATGCAAGCGAGCAGCGCACAGGATCTCATCGTGGTGTGTGGCTCGTTTCATACCATCGGTGAGGCATTAGCGGCATTGACCACCGATCAGTGATAATTGATGAAGTGACGACCCGTGATTAATTATAGTCGATACACTGTAAAAATGTCATAGCGCTACTGGGATGCTGTTTTTACACGTAGGTTGCGCAGCCTCTGGGAACGCAGCACGCAAGGAAAATTTATACCAGTAGCGCGTTTAAATCCATAACAGTTTTACATTCAGCTAACTATAAAAGGGCTTTGCTTTCGTGTTACGCTTAGCACAAGTGTGATAGCAGACAGCGCGAAAAATATGCTTTATAATCAAAGTGATTGAAATATAGCGTATAACGCCAAAAAACTGACGGATGGGTAAACTTTTAGAGCCTTGCCCGCCAAGGTCTTAAAGCGATAGCTGCGCCGCTCAATCAACCTTATTACCAACTAAGAGACGTAAACGGATGAACTTTTCGAGACAAGCCTTATTGGGCATTGGGATGATTATCGGCGGTAGCGTGATGCTATACGCTATGGTGCAACAAATCGGCGATAATAGTCAGCCTGCGCCGACCTCAGCGATGGTCGAAAGCTCAAGCACTGAGCAAACCACGCAGCCGCCATTGACAACAGACATCGAAACAGAAAAACGCATCTTGGCACAAAAACAAAAAGAGCGCGCCGCTCGCGTCGCAGAGCAAGAAAGACGTGCTCAGCAGTTTTTGCTTGAGCAAGAAGCCGCTGAAGCTGAAGCACTGGCCAAAGCGCGCGCAGAAAGCCAGCAATATATAACAAATACTACCGCTGCTGATGATAGCGACAGCGCCGCGGCTAAGAAAAAAGACGATACCGCTTCGGCGACAGCAAGCCTTGAAGGTACGGAAAGTTCTGAAAGTGCTGATAGCAATACGGCGCAAGCCGCCGCAGCCGAAAAATTAAAAACTGCCCAGCAGCAAGAAGCCAAACGTCAAGTAGAAGCTGAGCAACCGGCCGCCAAAGAATTGGCACAGCAGCAAAAGCAAGCCAAACGTCGAGCAGAAGCTGAGCGTCAAGCAGAAGCTGAGCGTCAAGCAGAAGCCAAACGTCAAGCAGAAGCTGAGCGTCAGGCTGCCGAGCAGGCCGCTGCAAAAAAGCAAGCGGCTGAAAAAGCTGCGGAAGCCGCCAAAAAAGAGCCGCCCAAATCCCCCACTGACTATGAAGTCAAACGAGGCGACGGCCTGATTAAACTTGCCAGACAGTACAACGTACCGGTGGAAGCGCTGGCTCAGGCAAATAATATGTCACCCTCGACCTCACTGCAGCTGGGTCAGACACTGACTATTCCTTCACGCAAACAAGTACAGCGTCTAGAGCGAGAAGCAGCCGCAGCCGAAAAAGCGCGTGAAGCGCAGCGCAAAAAGGAAGAAGCATTGGCAAAAAAATCAGCAGAGGCCAAACGTGATGCGCAGCAAAAACTGCGTGATGCCCGCCAACAGGTCAAGGAAACCGATGCCAAAGGAAGCTTTGGGGTGCAAGTCGCACTTGCCAATGATCAGGCCAAAGCAGATGAATTGGCCAAAAAGTTTCAGGCAGCAGGGTATCAGGTAAAGACCAGTCCGACCAGTCGCGGTGTCCGCGTCATCGTCGGTCCTGAGCGCGGTAAAGTGGCAGCGCTGGCGCTCAAAGACAAGATCAACAGCGATCCTAAAGTAAACACCACCAGCGCTTGGGTATTATACTGGCGCTAAACCGCGGCTAATGTATCGCCACTGGTAGTGAGTATAGACGCCTTCGCTGTTTCGATGATATGAGAAAACACGACACTAGATGTCGTGTTTTTTGTTTTATTGATTGCTCGGCTGGGTAGGTTTCGCTACCATGCTGCGCATTTATTCTCTTTTTGTATCACCTGTTAGCCTAAAAAGGTTGACCTGCCGTGATTATTCAAATGCCCAGCTGTGCTTGTGAACCGTCGCAGCTGGAACTTGGGTAATCACTTGTTTATTTTATAAGGTAAAACCATGTCGTTTGGCGTTGTATTTTTAATATTGGCCGTTGGGTTTTTAGGGCTAATTACGTTATCAAAACTATCCTCAAAGCGTCAAAGCACCGAGCCTGAGCCAAAGCCTGTGCGCGGTGATGAGTTGGCCATTTGGCCATTTGCACCGACGCCTATCATGACTGATACTGAGGTGATTTTTTTTAAAAAATTAAAAAACGCCTTGCCCGAGTATCACATATTTGTGCAGGTGCAGCTGTCACGAATCATTGAAGCCAATAGCGATGAGACCTCCGAGCGTAGCTTTTGGTTTAACCGCATTTGTCGTCAGAGTGTCGATTATGTCATCGTCGATATCGACGCGCAGACCACCTTAATGGCTATCGAGCTTGATGATTGGACACATAGCAGCAAATCACGCCAAAAAGCTGATGACAAAAAGGACAAAGCCCTTGCTAGCGCAGGTATTCCTATCGTGCGCTTTCACGCTGAGCGTATGCCAAGCGCGGATATGCTCAGATATGAGCTGATGCAGGTGATTGAGACGTACTGATAATGATCGTTGTTGGTCGTGATTAAAGCTGACCTCTCGGATTGAGGGTGCGGGCTACTCACACTACCTCGGATAGATGACAATTGGTCTGTCACCTTCAAAATATAGCCCTGTTTTTGGCAGGCTCTTCTCTGACCAAGCCTGTGCAAGCGCTCGTCTGGCGTAACGGTCATAAAAGCTGCGTTTGGTAAACCACTCAATATAGTGGGCTTGGCGTAGCGAGTTTTTATCGAGATGAGCAAGAGTAGTTTTATCGTTTATATCGCACCATTCATGCATAGGAAATGTCGGCTCTAGCCAGTCAGGATAAGTAAAATCAGTATAATGAACAGGCAAAAAGAAGCGGCCTTTGATAATACCGTAGCGTTTGTCGATTTTTACTTGCCCGTGATCAGCGGTATCGACCCACACAGCGCGGAACTGCTTGGTCTGCATGTGGGTCATTTTGCGCTGTAAGTTATCATTGAAATTGATACCGACCCAGTTTGCAGGCTCAAACGGCGGTGCCCCCATAAAAAACTTGATCGCCAGCTCCCAGTGTTCGGTCAGATTGTCCTGATGATTGTATAAGATCAGATCCAGCTCGCCCGTCGTCTGTTTGCCGTTATATAACTGCACATTGTTAGCAAGCGTCTCGTACGGATGTAATTTGCGCACAAAGCCATCTTCTAGCCAAAATGATAACAATCCCTCAAAGTGAAAACCTAAGCGATTGGGACTGGGACGTGCCAGTAGATATCGCGTCAGCGCCTGATACGCATTGGTGGTATCGAGCTCCTCTAAGCGCGTCTGATATGCTGCAAACTGCTGCTGCCAAAAGTGCGCGCTATGGACCGACACGGTATGTGTGTTCTGATGCGGCGCAACGTCCAACCACTTTGTTAAGACAGTGGGGCAGGCTAGCACATAAGCCAAATCGCGCACATAAGGGCGCCGATAGGCTTCCCACGGTGCGGTATGTAGATAAGTAGACGGGCCATGAGCCGTCGGCTCGATCATAGGATAAACCATCATTACAGTGTACGTTTACCCTAGCGGCTCATGTACCAAAAGTCTATAGTCAATCGATGACGTATTATAAGTCTAAAGTGTTTGTCATCAATGAAGCGCTGAGCGCAATGACGAAGGCATCTTTGTAGTATTTGGTAAGCAGCCATTAACCATAAAAAAAGCCAACCATTAATAGCAATGGTTGACTTTTTCTTTAACTACGATGTTTGGTCGGAACGGCAGGATTTGAACCTGCGACCACCACACCCCCAGTGTGGTGCGCTACCAGACTGCGCTACGCCCCGAATGACTGACTATTTTACGCAAAATTAGGCATATTGCAAGGGCTATTTATCTTGCTACCCATTTGTCCCAAAATTTGACATATCCATAGCCAGTATGAGCGCCATATTAGCAGGGCTATCCCAGCAGCTCTTTTAAAATTTGGTTGACTTGCTGCGGGTTGGCGCTACCGCGGCTGGCTTTCATCACTTGCCCGACCAGACCATTAAAGGCTTTTTGCTTACCGCCTTTATACTCATCTACCATCGTTTGGTTGTTGGCGATGACCTCTTCGACCATGGCTTTGATAGCGCCAGTGTCCGTTTCTTGTTTTAGGCCCTTTTCTTCGATGATTTTATCTGCCGCATCATCGCCGTCGCCGCCTTCGCGCTCATATAAGGCACTAAAGACTTTTTTGGCCAATTTGCCAGATAGCGTATCGTCTTTGATACGAGCCAGCATACCAGCCAATTGTTTGGCGCTGATAGGGGAGTGGGTGATGTCTTTATCGTCTTTGTTGAGGGCGCCGAGCAAGTCGCCCATCACCCAGTTGGCTGCCATTTTGGCATCTTGCTGGCCGACTTCTGCCACCACAGCTTCGAAATAATCAGCAAGCTGACGGCTGCCTGTTAGGATGCGCGCATCGTATTCTGACAGACCAAGCGCTACCTCAAAACGGCCACGGCGAGCCACAGGCAGCTCAGGCATGGCAGCACGAATGCTGTCAATCGAATGCTGCTCGATACGGACAGGCAGTAAGTCAGGGTCAGGGAAATAACGATAATCGTTGGCGTCTTCTTTGGTGCGCATGGTGCGGGTTTCATCGCGCTCAGGATCATAGAGCATCGTTGCCTGCACGACTTTACCGCCGTCTTCGATGATGTCGATTTGACGTTCAATTTCGCGGTTGATGGCGCGCTCGATAAAACGGAACGAGTTTAGGTTTTTAAGCTCAGTACGGGTACCGAGCTCGCTGCCAGGTTTGCGCACAGAGACGTTACAGTCACAGCGGAATGAGCCTTCTGCCATGACCGCATCCGAGATACCCAGCCAAGTGACCAGTTGATGAATGGCCTTGATATAAGCCAGCGCTTCATCCGCTGAGCGCATGTCAGGCTCAGAGACGATTTCGATGAGCGGCGTACCCGCACGGTTGAGATCGACACCCGTCATGCCATCGACGGCATCGTGGACTGATTTACCCGCGTCTTCTTCTAGGTGCGCGCGGGTGATACCCATCCGTTTTGGGTATTCGTTTTTTTCGCCTTCATTGACCACCACATCGATATAGCCGGTACCCACGATAGGGTTGGCCATTTGGGTGATTTGATAGCCTTTGGGCAAATCAGGATAAAAGTAGTTTTTGCGATCAAAGGTGTTAAAAAGACCCAGCTCGGCATTGACGCCCATACCGAACTTCAGTGCGCGCTCGACCACGCCAGCGTTGAGTACCGGTAGCACGCCAGGTAAGCCTAAATCGACGATGTTGGCTTGGCTGTTTGGCTCGTGGCCGAAGTCAGTTGGGGCGCTAGAGAAAATTTTACTGTCAGTGTTTAGCTGGCAGTGAATCTCAATGCCGATGACCACTTCGTAACCATCAACAAACAATTCGGGACGAACGCTGTCGTTATGAGCGGTATTCTCAGTCGTAGTAGCTGTGTTCATTATACCGTCTCCTTTGCGACGAGTGAGTGTTGTAGATGATGATCGGTATGCTGCTGAAACAGATGAGCGGTCGTTAGCAGCTGACTTTCTTGCCAGTGCTTACCAATTAACTGTAAACCGATCGGCAGACCGTCTGAGGTCAAACCAACGGGCTGACTAAGTGCAGGCAGACCCGCTAGGTTGACTGCGATGGTATACACGTCGCCTAGGTACATGGTCGCAGGGTCGAGGTCTTCTGCCAGCTTATAAGCTGCGGTCGGCGCGGTGGGACTGGCGATGACGTCACAATTGGCAAAAGCATCATCAAAGTCTTTGACAATTAAGCGGCGCACTTTTTGCGCTTTGGTGTAGTAAGCATCGAAATAGCCTGCCGATAGTGCATAAGTACCAGTGAGGATACGGCGCTGTACTTCAGGGCCAAAGCCTTCAGAGCGTGAGCGCGTATATAGGTCAATCAGATCTTTTGGTGCTTCACAGCGATAGCCAAAGCGCACGCCATCAAAGCGTGATAGGTTGGAAGACGCTTCGGCAGGGGCAAGCATATAGTAAGTGGCCAACGTGATATCAGGATCGGTGATATTGACCTCGACGATGGTCGCTCCCAGCTCTTCGTATTTTTTGAGTGCGGCACGGGCGGCTTGTTCGACTTCGCGATCGAGGCCTTTGCTAAAGTACTCTTTAGCGACACCGATACGTAGTCCTGCAAAGGGCTTGTCGCCTGCAGCGGCCTCTGCATCATGGATGTCTTGTACATAATCTGGCATGTCGTGCTTGATGGAGGTGGCATCGCGCGGATCATGACCGATCATCGGCTGCAGCAGATAGGCACAGTCTTTGGCGCTTTTGCCCATGCTGCCGGCTTGGTCGAGACTTGAGGCATAGGCAATCATGCCAAAGCGTGACACACGGCCATAAGTGGGCTTGATGCCGGTGAGGCCACAAAACGAAGCGGGCTGACGAATCGAGCCGCCCGTATCACTACCGGTCGCCACAGGCACAAAACCGGCGGCGACAGCGGCTGCACTACCACCAGATGAGCCGCCAGGGACGCGTTCCAAATTCCATGGGTTTTGTACTGTGCCATAGTAAGAGCTGCTGTTGTCCGAGCCCATTGCAAACTCATCCATATTGAGCTTGCCTAGGCTGATCATGCCCGCTTTTTCGATATTGGTCACGATGGTGGCATCATAAGGCGAGACAAAATTGTGTAGCATCTTTGAGCCACAAGTGGTCAGCACGCCTTGGGTACAAAAAATGTCTTTATGCGCCATGGGCACGCCAAGCAGGCGGCGTTTATCGCCTTGGGCGCGCATCTCGTCCGCAGCTTTCGCTTGCGCGCGCGCCGTCTCAGCGGTGTGGGTGATAAAGCTGTTGATCTTAGTATCTAGGGCGTCGATACGTTTGATATAGTGTTCGGTTAATTCTGCGCTGCTAAACTGTTTTTCTTGCAAGCCTGTAATCAGCTGCTCGGTACTTAATAGATGAATCTCAGACATAGGGTGTCGTCCGTCAAAGTGTTAATAGCATAAAATAAGATAAAGCCAATAAAGTCATGCAAGTCGTTATTCAATCACTTGTGGCACCAGATATAGGCCGTCTTCGACTGCTGGTGCGACCGATTGATTGCGCGTGCGATCGATATCATGTTTGGCGACGTCAGCACGCAGCTCTTGGCAGGCTTCATGGATGTTTGATAAAGGCTTGATGCCTGCGGTGTCGACATTGCTTAGCGTGTGCATCAGTTTTAACACTTTGCTGATGTCGTCCGCATAGCTGCTCGCCGTGCTGTCATCCACGCCCAAACGGGCAAGGTTGGCAACTTCTAAGATTTCTTCACGGCTGACGTTGTTGTCAGACGTTGCTGGTTGCTGTGACATAGTTTCTCCAATGAAGGACAGTTTTGGTTAGTGTCAATTTGGGTGGTGTCAAGACGTGACCACTAAAAATAAGAGGATTGCTAAATAAGATTGTATCTTGAGTTGGCTTATTATAAAGCATCTGGCCTAAGTTTACAGAGCACAGCATTTGATTAATGCATAATATCAACCAAGTTAAAATGATTTACAAAACTGACCGTATAGTTAGTGTTTCATTTTTAAATGCTCACCCATTGTTCGCTGAAATACGTTACAGTATGCACCTGCTACTGAGCAAAATCATCATCTGTCTGTAGCGCCTTGTTAGTTATTGAATTAAATGGTCTTTCATGAAGTCAAATGGTCTTGCTGACGATTTCAAACTTTGTAACAACTTTTAGCATTTAGGACCAAAATCCTGACTTACTGACGCAAATATCTGTGTTTTTTTTGAGCCAAATCGGTATAATTTGCCTCAGTTTTTTCATTTCATTATTATTGCTTAGGTTTGACTTGTTGCGAGGTTCAATTTTCGCCACAGGTAATGTCTATCGACGACCTGCTCAACACTGACGAGAAACGCCTCAGTCACTCTCATTCGCCTCATTCGCCTCATTTGTAATACGCTGGAAATATTAGTCATGAACCTGTTTGGATTTTTATCAAATAATATCGCTATCGACCTCGGTACTGCGAACACCCTCATTTTTATTCCTAATAAAGGCGTCGTGCTTGACGAGCCTACGGTGGTCGCGCTACGAAGTAATCGTACTCAAAACCCTACCGTCGCCGCTGTTGGTATCGATGCCAAGCAGATGCTAGGTCGTACACCTGCCAACATCACCGCCATTCGTCCACTAAAAGACGGGGTGATTGCAGACTTTGAGGTGACCCAAAAAATGCTAAAGCACTTTATCACTAAGGTAAAAGCCAAGCGTTTTATGGCGGAGCCAAATGTGGTGGTATGTGTGCCATGCAAGTCTACTTTGGTAGAACGTAAAGCGATACGTGAGGCGGTGTCATCAGCGGGCGCCAATAAAGTATTGCTGCTTGAGGAGCCAATGGCAGCAGCAATCGGTGCTGGCATGCCTGTCCATGAAGCCAGCGGTTCGATGGTGGTGGATATCGGTGGCGGCACCACTGAGATTGCCGTGATTGCATTATCAGGCTGCGTCTATGCCGAGTCGATTCGTATCGGCGGCGATATGTTTGATGAGGCCATTATCACCCACGTACGCCGTACCCATGGCTGCGTCATCGGTGAGACGACGGCTGAGCGTATCAAACAAGAAGTGGGCTCGGCACTGAACGAAGACAGCCAGCTAGAGGTAGAAGTACGTGGTCGTAGCATGGCAGAGGGTGTGCCAAAGACCTTTACCGTCAATTCAGAAGAAGTACAAAAAGCTCTTAGCGATCCATTAAGCGGTATCGTCAGTGCAGTCAAAGCAGCACTCGAGCAAACGCCACCTGAGCTATCATCAGACATCGCTGAGCGCGGTATTGTCTTGACAGGGGGCGGTGCGCTATTACGTGATTTAGACAAGCTTATCTCCAAAGAGACCGGTCTACCAGTGACAGTCGCCGAAGACCCATTGACCTGCGTGAGCCGCGGCGGTGGTATTGCGCTTGATTTTATCAATAACAAAAGCCTAAACATGATTTTTGTCTAAACAGCTTTAGCAGGCGCATGGCTGGGGTGGTACTAGTCGTGCGCTGATGAGGGCGGTAGAGCGCGTGGCAGTATCCATCATGTTCAAAAGACCCTAATAAGGGTATCGCTTTATAGTGAAGTGAAAAAAGGTGAAAGTAAGGTGGCCAGATGCGCGGCCTGTCATCTCAGTAATAAGTACAAAGTACGCTCAAGCCATGAAAAGCAAGGCCATATCCTTGCTTATTTTAAAATTGCTAATTAGACCTCTTATGATTCCAAGTATTTTTGCCCGTCAGCCGTTATCACTTCGTAAGACTGCCATTGTATTGATAGTCGCTTCGATACTGATGTGGTTTGATAGCAAAAACGCAGAGTGGTTTAACCCTGTCCGTAATACCAGCCATGCCGCCATGCAGCCCATCTATCAGCTGTCACTGTTGCCAAGTTATGCTCAGCACTGGGCTAGTGGTAGTTTGCAGTCCAAAGAAGCCTTGCGCCGCGAAAACATGCAGCTAAAATCACAGCTGATCCACGCGCAGGCCAAGCTGCAGCAGCAAGACTATATTTTGGCACAAAACGCTCGCTTGCAAGGCATTTTGTCGACCACCAAGCCTGAGCAGTTTGATCTTAATTTGGCGCAAGTGATTGGTACCGACACCAACTTGCTCAGGCAAATTGTGGTCATCAATAAAGGCGCGCAAGATGGCGTACAGGTGGGTCAGACGGTCATCGACGAAGATGGTATTTTGGGGCAAATCATCAATGTCTATCCCAACACCAGCCGATTGCTACTAATCACCGATGAGCAGCAGTCTGTGGCGGTGACGGTCAAACGTACCGGTCAGCGTGCCATCGTGACAGGCAAAGGCATCCCGACGTCTTTGAGCTTGGATTATGTGTTTAAAACCTCAGATGTGCGGGTGGGGGATGAGCTGGTGTCGTCAGGGTTGGGTGGCCGTATCCCAGCAGGGTATCGCGTTGGCCGTATCGCTCAGATCGAGGACACGCAGGCGGATAACTTTAGAAGCATCGAGGTCACACCCACTGCCAATTTTATTGACAATGCCTATGTACTGATATTGCAAGACAAGCTGATCAATAAAAACAATACCGTCATCAATTAGCCATCGCCTAAGCCTAAGAAAGTATCTCATCGTTTGGCGTTTGCAGCCGCTACGTCTCATTAAGGTAAGTGCTCATGTCGTATCCTGATTCTGAGAATGAAACAGTACTGCTGATTGCTGTCATTATTGTCAGTATCGTCGTGGCCTCATCCCTCAATGTCTATCCATTAAGCCCCAGTATGGCCACCTTGCGACCCATGGTCATGATTATGGTGCTGATTTTTTGGCTGTTGTTTCAGCCGCGCTATGTCGGTATCTTTACTGCCTTTACGGTGGGTATCATTGCCGATTTGTTGATGGATACCCATTTAGGTCAGCAAGCCTTTGCTGCTGTGCTGGTCGCTTTTGTTATCAAAGTCACCAGTATTTATGTCAGACAATTAAATACATGGAGCGCGTGGCTACTTGCCAGTCTTAGTTTGCTGATCTTTCAGTTGACGCTGTGGATATTGCAAATGTTTATCCAAAATGTGTTTGTCGCTCAGTCCGCTTTGTCATTAGTCATGAGTATTCTTAGCTGGCCTTTGGTGCTTTTGGTGCTACGTAAGTTTGCGCGTTGATACGTTGATACTGACGCATCCATGAGCGAGTCGATCACCCTATAAGACAAGCGTGCTCACTGTGCTTGCTGCTAGCAAAATATGCCCTCATGAAATGTTAAAACAAATCAACATGACCGTATTTATGACCTTATCTGCAAGCGTTGTCAGCCCACAAGTTTATACAATCAGACAAATTTATATAATAAGAGATGAATAATGGATATTATTTTAGCGTCCGGCTCACCGCGTCGTCGTGAGCTGTTGTCTAGAGCGCAGCTGGACTTTACGGTCATGAGTGTCGATATCGACGAAACCCCGCATGCCAATGAATCCCCCAAAGACTATATCGAGCGCATGGTCGCGACCAAAGCCACCGCCGCGGTACAGCAGCTAAATGCTAACAGTAGGGAAGAGAATGTGGATAAAGACGTTGAGCCGCGTCTGGTGTTAACAGCCGATACCATCGGTGTCCTAGCAGACGGCAAAACGGTGCTGGTCAAGCCTACAAGCCGTGAGCAGGCGTATGAGATGTGGCAGCAGATGTCTGATACGGCGCATGAAGTATGGACAGCGGTGCAAGTGACCCTTATCGCCCGCTCTGCTCATCTGGTGCCCTGCGATAACGCCGCTGCGCATGCAACAGCCGCCCATGCACTCAAGCAGCCTGCATGGCAGGTCGTTTCTCAGCAGCAGCTCACGGAGCGCACAGCGGTGACCTTTATCCCCTTAACGGCGCAGATGATGAGTGAGTATTGGGACAGCGGCGAGCCTCAAGACAAAGCAGGAGGTTATGGCATTCAGGGGTTAGGCGCTGCTTGGGTGAGCCGTATCAACGGTAGCTATACCAATGTCGTCGGCTTGCCACTTGCACAAACGTTGGCTCTGATCAATACCGTCAGCCAACACAGTAGTGCAAGCGTGTCGTGATAATCAGCTACTGAGTTGTTTTTTACGCACACTTTTTTCCACATAATGACACGCTAGGATAATGGGCAAGCACAAGGCGCATTTGTTACACTGTAAGCTTAACAGGCGATGAACGTCGAATAAGAAAGCTGAGAGATAAGAGAAAAATATTATGTCCGAAGAGCTGCTGATTAATATTAGTCCAATGGAGTCGCGTGTCGCCGTGCTAGACAACGGCATTTTGGGCGAGATTTATATTGAGCGTCATCATAAATTGGGGTTGGTGGGCAATATTTATTTGGGTACAGTGGTGCGGGTCCTGCCAGGTATGCAGGCCGCTTTCGTTGATATCGGTCAATCACGCACAGCGTTTTTACACGTCAACGATATGCAGCGCGAGCCGCGTCCGGCAGTAGATAAGACAAACGCAATAGCCAAAGATAGTCATGCCCAAGCTGGCACTACTGTCGATGGTATGGCCAATGAGCGCGCGATTAGCGATGATGGCGTGATTGGTGGGACGGACGATCTAGCAGTGAAGCCGCCTGGGGTCGAGGTACAGAGTACAGAGGTCGTACCAGCCGCCAAGACCTTGATTCAGCACCGTTTGCATGAGGGCCAACGTATCCTTGTGCAAGTGACCAAAGATCAGCTCGGCAGTAAAGGCGCGCGCTTGACCACCAATATCTCGCTGCCTTCACGTTATTTGGTTTATCTACCATCGAGCGACCATATCGGCATCTCACAGCGTATCGATGGCGCTGATGAGCGCATGCGTCTAAAAACCGAGCTAACCTGTCTGATGCAGACAGTCAATCTCAAGGGCGGCCTGATTGCACGTACGGCCGCTGAGCGTGTACCAGTCGCAAAACTAGAAGAAGACATCTACTATCTGTTGCAGTTATGGCGAACGATCTGCGCACGCCGTCAAGAGATCAATCATCATCAAAGCTCAGAGCTTATCTATCAAGAATTATCCTTACCGCTACGCTCGATACGCGACTTGGTACATAGTGATACCGAAAAAGTCGTCATCGATAATAAGCAGGTGTATGAGCAAGTCAGATACTTTGCCAAAGAGTTTGTCCCCTTTATCTATGATCGCATCGTTCACTACACGGCAGAGCAATCACTGTTTGATGTGCATCGAGTCGAAGATGATCTGCGAGATGCGCTCAAACGCCGTGTCGATCTCAAATCTGGCGGCTATTTGATTATCGATCAAACCGAAGCCATGACGACCATCGATGTCAATACCGGCTCTTTTGTCGGTGGTCGCTCATTAGAGGATACGGTCTATAAGACCAATCTTGAAGCCACCCATGCCATCGCCCGCCAACTACGACTGCGCAATCTGGGCGGTATTATTATCCTCGACTTTATCGATATGCTCGAGCAGCAGCACAAAGATGACGTATTGACCAGTCTGCAAGAGCAGTTGGCGCAAGATTATGCTAAGACCAAAATCACCCAAGTCAGTGAGCTGGGGTTGGTTGAAATGACGCGCAAACGTACCCGTGAATCGCTGGGGCAGCAGCTCTGTGAGCCGTGCTCTACCTGCCAAGGTCGCGGCTTTGTTAAGACCGCTGAGACCGTCTGCTTTGAGATTTTCCGCGAAATCATGCGCTGCGCTCGCACTTATAACTCTCCAAAAAAGTTTACCGTGGTGGCTCATGCCGCTGTGATCGATTTACTGCTCACCTCAGAATCAGATACCGTCGCTGATTTGGAGTATTTATTGGGTCGGGTTATCACCTTCGATGTCGAAAACCTCTACACTCAAGAGCAGTATGATATCGTTTTAGACTAGCGAGTGAATTGAAGACACACCCTAAAATAACAGCCATTATTGAGAGGTTTTATTGATGTTTTATCAGGGTGTAAAAGAGACTTCAATAAAAATATTATCGATAAAAACGCTTGTTTATAAAGAGTAAAATCTCAAGCGCCCATTGATATTACTCTTGCAATGACCAAAATTCTATGTATAATACACACCACTGAATTATATATGCGCAGCCAATAAAACAGCTGGCGCTATGACAGCTAGAGCATCGTTTCTAGCACTATTTCATTATGCCTTTGCTGACATCCATAAAAGTGGAAGGGTCGGCGGGGCTTTAAATTATTTTGCTTTTAGCACGCTGCTGGTTCTCTCGAAGAACAGATTCTGCAAAGAATGGGAAGCCGCTTGAAGTAAATCTTTAACCAAACGGCTTTTGATCATAGTCTTGCAGCGCAAGAATGACAAAGGCACATATTAGGAGCTTGCTGGCATGGCTAACCAGAGAATCCGTATCCGTCTCAAGTCATTTGATCATCGTCTGATTGATCAGTCGGCCCAAGAGATTGTCGATACTGCAAAGCGCACCGGTGCGCAAGTTTGTGGTCCTGTACCGTTGCCGACTCGCATTGAGCGTTTCAACGTTCTAACCTCACCACACGTCAACAAAGACGCACGTGACCAGTACGAAATTCGTACCCACAAGCGTATGGTTGATATTGTTCAGCCTACTGACAAAACTGTGGATGCGCTAATGAAGCTTGATTTAGCGGCGGGTGTTGACGTTCAAATTGCTTTGGGTTAATGCAAAACACACCCAACCCATTAATATAAGATATAAAGAGGTCTAAAATGGCGATCGGTTTAGTCGGTAAAAAATGCGGCATGACCCGTGTCTTCACTGAAGCAGGCGCATCTATCCCTGTCACAGTGGTTGAGGTCGATGCAAACCGCATTACTCAAGTAAAAAATACTGATGTAGATGGTTATCAAGCCATCCAAATCACCACAGGTACCCGTCGTGACAGCCGCGTAACGGCCGCACAAAAAGGTCACTTCGCGAAAGCTGGCGTTAAAGCTGGCCGTGGTGTTTGGGAATTTCGTGTCAATGATAGCGAACTTGAAGGTCGTGAGATTGGCGGTGAGATCCTAGCTGACTTGTTCGAGCAAGGTCAGATGGTTGATGTCACAGGACAAAGTAAAGGTAAAGGCTTTCAAGGCGGCGTAAAGCGTCACAACTTTAGCATGCAAGATGCGACTCACGGTAACTCAGTATCTCACCGTGCCCTTGGTTCAACTGGTCAGAACCAGTCACCAGGTAAAGTATTCAAAGGCAAAAAGATGCCAGGTCAAATGGGTAACAAGCGCGTTACCGTTCAGGGCCTAGAAGTGATATCAGTGGATGCCGAAAAAGGGTTACTTGTCATCAAGGGTGCTATCCCAGGTGCCACCGGTGGCGATGTCATCATACGTCCGTCAGTCAAAGCCTAAGCAAGGGGATTAACGTGGATTTAAAAACAGTTACAGGTGCGGCGGTTGAGCTTTCTGATACGGCTTTTGGTCGTGAATTCAACGAAGCATTAGTGCATCAGGTCGTCACCGCATATCTTGCAGGTAGCCGTCAAGGTACACGTGCGCAAAAAACCCGTGCCGAAGTTTCTGGCGGTGGTATCAAGCCATGGCGCCAAAAAGGTACTGGTCGCGCTCGTGCAGGCTCTATTCGTAGCCCAATCTGGCGTTCAGGTGGTCGTGCATTTGCTGCAAAACCACAAGATTGGTCACAGAAAGTAAACCGTAAAATGTATCGCGGTGCGATGCAGTGTATCCTAGCCGAATTGATTCGCCAAGAGCGTTTGATTTTGGTAGAAGAGCTAAGCGTTTCTGAGCCAAAGACCAAAGAGCTGGTTGCAAAGTTAAATGAGCTTAATGCACCTCGTGCACTCATCGTCACCAAAGAAGTTGACGAAAATTTATACTTAGCCGCTCGCAACATTCCACACGTCAATGTACTTGGTACAAACGAAGTGGATCCAGTGAGTTTGATCGCATTTGATAAAGTGATCATGTCAGTTGAAGCTGCGAAACAATTTGAGGAAGCACTAGCATGAATAACGCAAGACTTTATCAGGTCTTAAGAGGGCCTGTATTCTCAGAAAAATCTCAAATGCTTGGCGACTCACTTGGTGTGCAGGTATTTAAAGTTGACTCTAACGCTACTAAGCTAGAAGTCAAAAAAGCAGTTGAGATGATGTTCGAAGGTGTTGAAGTTACTAAAGTGAACACTTTGAATGTTAAAGGTAAGACAAAGCGTTTTGGTAAGAGTATCGGCCGTCGTAACGACTATAAAAAAGCCTATGTTACCTTAAAAGCTGGTCAAGATGTACAAATGGCTGATGCTGGTGAAGAAGTTGCAAACGCGACTGATTCTACTAGTGAAACAGCGAACAACGAATAAGGATTACACTCATGCCTATCGTAAAAGCAAAGCCAACATCACCAGGCCGTCGTTTTGTTGAAAAAGTGGTGCATCCACACCTTTACAAAGGTCGTCCTTATGCAGCGCTTGTCGAATCAAAAAGTAAGTCAGGTGGTCGTAACAATAACGGTCGTATAACCACTCGTCACGTTGGTGGTGGTCATAAGCATCATTATCGTGTTATCGATTTCAAACGTACTAAAGACAATATCCCAGCTGTGGTTGAGCGTATCGAATACGATCCTAACCGTACTGCTCATATTGCACTACTTAAGTACGCTGATGGCGAACGTCGTTATATTATTGCACCAAAGAAACTAGCTGCTGGCGATACTGTACAGTCAGGCGAAACTTCTCCAATCCGCCCAGGTAACTGCTTACCGCTAAAAAATATCCCATTGGGTACTGTGATTCACAATATCGAGCTTAAAATCGGTAAAGGTGCACAGATTGCTCGCTCTGCGGGTGCAAGCGTACAGCTACTAGGCCGTGATGGTATCTACGCAATTCTACGTCTACGTTCAGGAGAGACTCGCCGTGTACACGTGAACTGCCGTGCGGTTATCGGTGAAGTATCTAATACTGAAAATAACTTGAAATCACTTGGTAAAGCCGGTGCTTCACGTTGGCGCGGTGTTCGTCCTTCAGTTCGTGGTGTTGCTATGAACCCGGTTGATCACCCACATGGTGGTGGTGAAGGTCGTAACAAAGGTCGCCATCCTACTAGCCCTTGGGGTCAGAAGTCTAAAGGACTTAAAACGCGTCACAATAAGCGTACTGACAGTATGATCATCCGTCGCCGTCGCGCCAAGAAGAAATAAAGGAAGAATTTCATGCCTCGTTCATTGAAAAAAGGTCCATTCATAGACGCGCATTTGTTTGCCAAAGTTGAGAATGCATTAGACACCAACTCTCGCAAGCCAATTAAGACTTGGTCGCGCCGCTCGATGATTCTGCCACAAATGGTTGGCCTAACTTTATCTGTTCACAACGGCCGTACTCACGTACCGGTTATCGTAAGCGAGCAGATGGTTGGTCATAAACTAGGTGAATTTGCCCCGACTCGTACATATCGTGGTCATGGCATTGACAAAAAAGCTAAGAGATAAGGTGCTTACCATGGAAGTAACTGCAAAATTACGCGGTGCCGCCATATCGGCACAAAAAGTTAGACTCGTTGCTGATGAAGTTCGTGGCAAATCGATTGAGCGTGCTTTGGATATCCTAACGTATAGCAACAAAAAAGGCGCTGTCTTTGTTAAGAAATGCCTTAACTCAGCCATCGCCAATGCCGAACACAACAATGGCTTAGATATCGATACTTTAAAAGTATCAACTATCTACGTTGATGAAGGCATCACGCTAAAACGTATCCTACCACGTGCTAAAGGTCGCGCTGATCGTATCAGTAAGCGTACTTGTCACATCACTATAAAGGTAGGAGAATAAGTTATGGGTCAAAAAGTACATCCAATCGGAATTCGTCTTGGTGTTGTAAAAAAGCATAATGCAAACTGGTATGCTAACCCTAAACAATACTCAGAATACCTAATCAACGATATTCAAGTTCGTGAGTATCTGCGCAAAAAGCTAGACAACGCGATGATCAGCAACATCATGATCGAGCGTCCTACTGGCGCAGCTAAAATCACCATCGCTACTGCGCGTCCTGGTATCGTGATCGGTAAAAAAGGCGAAGACATCGAAAGACTTCAAAAAGAATTGACCAAAATCATGGGCGTACCTGCTCAGGTCAACATTGAAGAAATCACATCGCCTGATCTAGATGCACGTTTGGTAGCAGAGGGTATCGCAAGCCAGCTTGAGCGCCGTGTGATGTTCCGTCGTGCCATGAAGCGCGCCGTACAAAACAGCATGCGCTCTGGTGCTAAAGGTATCAAAGTTGAGCTGTCTGGCCGTCTTGGCGGTGCTGAGATTGCTCGTACTGAATGGTACCGTGAAGGTCGTGTACCATTGCATACACTCCGTGCTGATATTGACTATGCGTCAATTCGCGCCGAGACAACTTACGGCACCATCGGTGTTAAAGTTTGGATTTTCCGCGGAGAGATCCTTGACGGTATGAACAGTGTTTACAATCCCGTCAACGAAGAGAAGCCTCGTGCGCCAAAACGCCGTGGTCGTGGAAACCGTCGAAACTCAGACAGAGGTTAAACTATGTTACAGCCAAAACGTACCAAGTTTCGTAAAATGCACAAAGGTCGTAACACAGGTCTTGCTCATCGTGGAAGCACCGTTGCATTCGGACAAATTGGTCTAAAATCACTGACGCGTGGTCGTATGACAGCTCGTCAAATTGAAGCAGCACGTCGTACCATCACTCGTAAAATCAAGCGTGGCGGTAAAATTTGGATTCGTGTATTCCCAGACAAACCAATCACCAACAAGCCTCTAGAAGTACGTATGGGTAAAGGTAAAGGTCCTGTCGAGTATTGGGTATGCGAAATCAAACCTGGTAAAGTGCTATATGAAATCGAAGGGGTCTCAGAAGAGCTTGCTCGCGATGCATTAACGCTTGCTGCGGCAAAACTGCCCTTTAAAACTACCATTGTTAAGCGGACGATAATGTAATGAAGATCAGTGAATTACGTGATAAATCATTAGAAGAACTGACCCAGTTACTTGATGAAAAGCAACTTGATGCTTTCCGTATTCGTATGGCTAAAGCAACTGGTCAGTTGGGTAATACCCATGAAGTACGTGCCAATCGTCGTACGATTGCTCAGCTTCAGACTTTGATTAACGAGAAACAACGAGGCGACTCATGAGCGATAACAATCAAACAGCTACCAATGCTAGCGTATTGACAGGACGAGTTGTCAGCGACAAGATGGACAAATCCATCACAGTTTTGATTGAGCGTCTGGTTCGTCATCCTTTGTATGGCAAACAGCTTCGTCGTTCTACAAAAATCAAAGCTCATGATGAGAATAACGTTTGCCAACAAGGCGACCTTGTCCGCATCAAAGAAACGCGTCCAATCTCAAAAACTAAGTCTTGGACTTTAGTTGATGTGGTTGAAAAAGTAGAAAAAATCTAAGTAAATTGCATTAAAAGCCAGAAGCTGTTAAAATAGCCGCCTTTTTAAGGATGCTGATTGCGCCCGTCGCATATCACTCACATTAAGAGTAAGTCGCGGTTATTTATTAAAAAATGCCGTCTACTCATACTGTGCTAGCGGCAGCAACTGGTTTTTATTGCTCATACGTGTGGAGTAACGCTATGATTCAGGTTGAGTCAATGCTGGAAGTTGCAGACAATAGCGGTGCAAGGCGAGTTCAGTGCATTAAAGTACTGGGTGGTTCTCATCGTCGTTATGCATCAGTTGGCGACATTATTAAAGTAACGGTTAAAGAAGCCATTCCGCGTGGTCGTGTCAAAAAAGGCGACGTGATGAATGCAGTAGTTGTACGTACCAAAAAAGGCGTTCGTCGTCCTGATGGTTCTGTCCTGCGTTTTGATGACAATGCTGCGGTATTGTTGAACCAAAATAAAGCACCGATTGCAACTCGTATTTTTGGACCGGTAACTCGTGAACTACGTGGTGATCAGTTTATGAAAATTGTATCACTAGCACCAGAAGTATTGTGAGGTAATCCATGTCAAAATTACGTAAAGGCGATACAGTTATCGTGATTGCTGGGAAAGACAAAGGCAAGCAAGGTACTGTACAAGCTGTAAAAAATGATCGTATTAAAGTTGAAGGCATTAACATCGTCACCAAGCACCAAAAGCCAAATCAGGCGACTGGTACTGAAGGTGGTATCGTTAAGCAAGAAGCTTTTTTGCATATTTCAAATGTCGCAATCTTAAATGCGCAAACCCAAAAAGCAGATCGTATTACTTATCAGTTTGACGAAGACGGCAACAAACAACGCGTCTATCGTTCAAACGGTGAAGTAGTGGCGACTGCGTAAGACACTAAGGGTGTAATGGTAATGGCAAGATTAAAATCTTTATATAACGATAAATTAAAACAGCAAATCAAAGAAGAGCTTGGTTTGGCAAACGTGATGCAGGTGCCTAAAATCACCAAGATCACACTAAATATGGGTGTAGGCGGCGCGTCTCAAGACAAAAAATTGCTTGAAGGTGCTGTGTCTGACATGACCGCAATCGCTGGTCAAAAACCTGTTATCACCAAAGCGCGCAAATCAGTTGCTGGTTTTAAGATTCGTGAAGAATGGCCAATTGGCTGTAAAGTAACGCTACGCGGTGAGCAAATGTACGAATTTTTAGATCGTCTCATTGCCATTGCAATTCCTCGTATTCGTGATTTCCGCGGTTTTTCGCCTAAAGCCTTTGACGGACGTGGCAACTACTCATTGGGTATCAAAGAACAAATCGTATTCCCAGAAGTAGATTTTGACAAGATCGATCGCATCCGCGGTATGGATGTGACCATCACCACGTCAGCAGGTACTGATGAAGAAGGTCGTGCGTTGCTTAAAGCATTCGGCTTCCCATTTAAATAAGGTAAAGACGTTATGGCAAAGAAGAGCATGATTAACCGCGAATTAAAACGCGAAAAAATGGTTGCTAAGTATGCTGAAAAGCGTATCAAGCTAAAACAAACTATCAGTGATATCAACGCATCAGACGAAGAGCGTATGGACGCGATGTTAGAGCTACAAGCACTACCACGCAACGCCTCACCAGTACGTCTACGCAATCGTTGTGCTATCACCGGTCGTCCTCACGGTTACTTCCGCAAGTTTGGCTTATCACGCAATATGCTGCGTGAGCGTGTCATGCAAGGCGATGTGCCTGGTGTTCGTAAAGCAAGCTGGTAAGGAGTAACTACATGAGTATGCAAGATACCGTTGGGGATATGCTAACCCGTATTCGTAACGCACAAATGGCCAATAAAGTGTCGGTAGCAATGCCGAGCTCTAAACTACGTAAATCAATCGCTGATTTATTAGTTGCTGAAGGTTATGTGGCGAGCGCAGTTGTGACAGAAGAAGAAAACAACAAAGCGACACTAACTATTGAGTTAAAATATTTCGAAGGCCGCCCTGTCATCGAAACGATCCAACGTTATAGCCGTCCTGGCCTACGCCAGTTCCGCGGCAAAGACGCTATCCCTTCTGTTAAGCAAGGTATGGGTGTTGCTATCGTATCAACCAGTCAAGGCATCATGAGCGATCGTGCTGCACGCGCTGCTGGTATCGGTGGTGAAATCGTCGCATTCGTTGCCTAATTAGCATTTGTTGCTTAGGTAATCGGACGATAAAGTCTACTTGAACCCATTAAGCTTGTCGTGGTTTATAGTGGTATATGACAAGCTTAGAAAGCTAAACATCAGATTTTAACAAAATTGTATGGTGTTTAACGGGGACAATTATGCTAAACTAGCAGGCTTTTTAGCCTGTTAGTTTTTTCGCTAATAAAAGCAAGTTAATTTTTTAAGGAATATTCCTATGTCTCGTGTGGCTAAAGCCCCAGTGACGCTGCCAAACGGCGTAAGCGTTACTTTGAACGATCGGCAGGTCGAAGTTAAAGGCAAGAACGGCACTATGTCTTTACGCCTGCATGAATTGGTCGAGCTGAAACAGGAAGATGATGCTATCATTTTCTCACCTGCAGTCGATTCACAAGAAGCTATGATGCACACAGGCACCATGCGCGCACTGTTAAACAACTATGTGACAGGCGTGAGCGAAGGCTTTGAAAAACGTCTTCAGCTAATTGGTGTTGGTTATCGCGCACAAGTTACTGGCAACAAAGTAACCCTAAACGTTGGTTACTCACATCCAGTAGAGTATACGCTACCTGAAGGTGTGTCAGCTGAAACCCCAACGCAAACTGAAATCGTTTTAAAGTCAAACGACAAACAGCAGCTTGGTCAAGCAGCGGCTAATATCCGTGGTTTCCGCCCACCTGAGCCTTATAAAGGTAAAGGTATTCGTTATAGTGACGAGCGCATTATTCGCAAAGAAGCTAAGAAAAAATAAGGTGAGTTGAAATGTTTGATAAAAAAGCAGCTCGTCTACGTCGAGCAAAGAAAACCCGTGCGCATATCCGTCATCTAGGCGTTCATCGCTTAACGGTTAATCGTACACCAAGACATATTTATGCCCAGATTATCTCTCCAAACGGTGGTGAAGTGATTGCTCAGGCATCTACCTTAGACAGCAGCTTACGCTCTGGCTCAACTGGTAATGTTGATGCAGCAACGTCTGTAGGCCAAATGATCGCAGAACGCGCAAAAGCAGCTGGCATTACGAAAGTTGCCTTTGACCGTAGTGGTTTTAAATATCATGGTCGAGTAAAAGCTTTGGCTGAAGCTGCTCGCGAAAACGGATTGGAGTTTTAATCATGGCTAGAAATGATAAAAATGATAAAAATGAACAGACTGACGGTTTAGTAGAACGCTTAGTTACCGTTGATCGTGTTGCAAAAGTAGTTAAAGGTGGTCGTATTTTCTCATTCACCGCCTTAACGGTAGTGGGTGATGGTAATGGCCGTGTTGGTTTTGGTCGTGGTAAAGCACGTGAAGTGCCAGCTGCTATCCAAAAAGCACTAGAAGCTGCTAAGCGCAACATGATTACTGTTGAGCTAAATGATGCAACTTTGTATCATCCGATCAAAGCACGTCATGGTGCTAGTAAAGTCTTTATGCAGCCTGCATCTGAAGGTACTGGCGTAATCGCCGGTGGCGCAATGCGTGCGGTATTAGAAGTTGCTGGTGTCAAAGATGTTTTGACTAAATGTTATGGTTCTACCAACACTGCTAACGTTGTTCGTGCAACGTTTAACGGTTTACGTGATATGTCAACTCCAGAAAAGATGGCAGCAAAGCGTGGTAAATCTGTAGACGAAATCTTGGGTTAACTTAGACTAGGTGAGTTACGATGAAAAAAATGAAAGTCACTCAATTTAAATCGGGTGCCCATCGCCTAAAGAGCCACAAAGCGAGCTTGAAAGGATTGGGTTTACGCCGTATTGGTCATAGTGTGGTCGTTGAAGATACTCCTTCAACCCGTGGTATGGTTAATCGCGTCAACTACATGGTAAAAGTGGAGGAAGCGTAATGGGTCTTAGATTAAATGAATTATCACCAGGTGTTGGCGCAAAGAAAACTGCCCAACGTCGTGGTCGTGGTATCGGTTCAGGTCTTGGTAAGACTGGTGGCCGCGGTGTAAAAGGCCAAAAGTCTCGTTCAGGTTCTAGCATTCGCTCAGGATTTGAAGGTGGTCAAATGCCTTTATATCGTCGTCTACCAAAATTCGGTTTTACCAGTAAAATGGCAATGACAACTGCAGAAGTTCGTCTGTCTGAGCTGAACAAAATTGAAGGTGATGTGGTTAGCATTGAAACACTAAAAGCAGCCAACCTTATCCGTCACGATATGAAACGTGCTCGCGTTATGCTATCAGGCGAAGTTACTAAAGCTTATACCTTCAAAGGTATCAAAGTGACTAAAGGCGCCAAGCAAGCAATCGAAGCTGCTGGTGGTAGCATCGAGGAGTAGTAACGTGTCAAAACAATCAATGACCTCAAGTGGTATACCGCTCAATCCATTTGCCTTCATACGCAAGTATGATGAGCTATGGACGCGTTTATTATTCTTAATCGGCGCATTGATTGTTTATCGTTTAGGGTCGCATATTCCAGTACCGGGTATTAATCCGGTCAACTTGGCTGATCTGTTTTCGCGCAACGAAAACACCATTTTGAGCATGTTCAATATGTTTTCAGGTGGTGCGCTAGAGCGTATGTCGATCATGGCACTTGGCATTATGCCATATATTTCGGCATCGATTATTGTACAGATGATGTCTGCAGTATTGCCATCGCTTGAAGCCCTCAAAAAAGAAGGTGAAGCAGGACGACGCAAGCTAAATAAGTATACGCGTCAAGGAACGCTTGCTTTGGCTCTAGTACAGTCATTAGGAATGTGTGCTGGCTTAATCAGCCAAAATCTTACTTTATCTACCGGCCTGACTTTTTATATTCCAGCGGTTACTTCGCTGGTAGCAGGTGCTATGTTCTTGATGTGGCTTGGTGAGCAGATTACAGAGCGTGGTGTCGGTAACGGTATCTCAATGCTGATTTTTGCCAGTATTGTAGCCGGTACGCCAGGCATGATTTCGCAGTCTATCGAGCAGGTCAATCAAGGTCAGATGAATTTGATTGTACTGTTTATTTTTGTGTTACTAGGCATCGCGGTGACCGCTGGTATCGTTTATATTGAACGTGCCCAGCGCCGTGTTCCTGTCAATTATGCGCAGAAACAGCAGCAAGGGCGCAAGATTTATGCTCAGCAGCAGTCACATTTGCCGCTGAAATTAAACATGGCAGGGGTTATTCCCGCCATTTTTGCCAGCTCTTTATTGTTGTTTCCAGCCAGTTTAGGGCAGTGGGTCGGTCAATCAACAGATCCTACTTTTACACAAAAAATATTACAAAATATGGCATTGGTACTGTCGCCAGGACAACCGCTATATTTAGTACTGTTTGGCGCAATGATTATTTTCTTCTGTTATTTTTATACGGCATTGGTCTTTAGCCCGCGTGAAGTAGCAGAAAACCTTAAACGTAGTGGTGCGTATATCCCAGGTATTCGCCCCGGACAACAAACTCAGCGTTACCTCGATCATGTATTAAACCGACTGACCTTTATTGGCGCGATGTATATGACGGTTATTTGTTTAATGCCAATGGTCGTCCAGTCATCGTTTGGTGTACCTTTCCAGCTTGGTGGTACGTCTTTGCTGATTATGGTGGTTGTGGTAATGGACTTTATCTCGCAAATTCAAGCGCATTTGATGACCCATCAATATCATGATCAGACGTTAATTCAATCGCCCACTCAACCTTAAATGAGCGGTACGATATCTCAAAGGAGCATGCTATGAAAGTTCAAGCATCAGTTAAAAAGATTTGTGGTAGCTGCAAGATTGTACGCCGTAAAGGCCGTGTACATGTTATTTGTACAGCAGAACCTCGCCACAAGCAACGTCAAGGTTAATATCTAGTAGCAACAAACCCCCGGTTTTGTTACTATATCAATTAATACTTGAAAAATAACGGCGGATGCGATATCATCCGCCACTTGCCGTAGTTTATGCAAAAATTTTATAATACTGTCGATGACTAGGCTTATTGATGAGTCAAAGCAGCGATAGTCGTTATAAAAGCTTTCGTATTGACAGCAACAAATCTGAAAAATACAGCCTTATTGATAAATAACGCTTATTTTTCTTTAATGGAGAGAAATCAATGGCTCGTATTGCCGGCGTAAACATTCCGGATAATAAGCATGCTGTTATTTCACTAACTTACATCTTTGGTATAGGTCGTACCACTGCTCAGAAAATTTTAGACGCAGTTGGCATCGCTCCTACTACTAAAGTAAGTCAGTTGGATGATACACAGTTAGATGCTATCCGTGCACAAGTTGCAGAATACATGACTGAAGGTGATCTTCGTCGTGAAGTGTCTATGAATATCAAGCGTTTGGTTGATCTAGGTTGTTACCGTGGTATTCGCCATCGCCGTAACCTACCTGTTCGTGGTCAAAACACCAAAAACAACGCTCGTACTCGCAAGGGTCCGACACGCCCTCTCAAAAGATAATTAACTTAGGAAGCTAAAAGATGGCTAAAGACACTCGTAGTCGCAAAAAAGTGACTCGTCGTTCAGTATCGGAGGGCGTTGCCCATATCCATGCGTCTTTTAATAACACCATTGTTACGATTACCGATCGTCAAGGTAATGCACTGGCTTGGGCCACTTCAGGTGGACAAGGCTTCCGTGGTTCACGTAAATCTACACCATTTGCAGCTCAGGTTGCAGCTGAAGTTGCTGGTAAAGCCGCTCAAGAATATGGTGTTAAGAATATCGACGTTTTGGTCAAAGGACCAGGACCGGGTCGTGAGTCTGCGGTAAGAGCACTAGGTGCATTGGGTTATAAAGTAAACAGCATTTCTGATGTAACCCCAATCCCACACAATGGTTGCCGTGCGCCGAAAAAGCGCCGCGTCTAATATTAAAGACGAAGCTTTTTATCATAAGAGCTTATAGGAGACATAACAATGGCCCGTTATATTGGACCAAAACTCAAATTATCACGTCGTGAAGGCACAGACTTAGGCCTTAAGTCTGGTGTTAAGCCATATGACGTAAAAACAAAGAAAGCTGCTCGTCCACCTGGTCAACATGGTGTGAGCCGTAACAAAAGCTCAGAGTACTCTTTGCAGTTACGTGAAAAACAAAAGGTTAAGCGTATCTACGGTGTACTAGAGCGTCAGTTTGCGAACTACTATAAAGAAGCGGCGCGTAAGCGTGGTGCTACTGGTGAGAACCTACTAGCCATGCTTGAGAGCCGTTTAGACAACGTAGTATATCGCATGGGCTTTGGCTCAACTCGCGCCGAAGCACGTCAGCTAGTCAGCCATCGTGCTGTTATGGTCAAAAAAGCTGGCCGTGATGAGTTTGTTCGTGTGAACATTCCATCAATTCAGTTGCAAGATGGTGATGTCATCGCTATCCACGAGAAGTCTCGCGAACAGCTACGTATCAAAAACGCTATCGAACTAGCGACTCAGCGTGGCATTCCAGAATGGCTAGATGTTGATCACAGCAAACTACAAGGCACGTTTAAACAAGCGCCTGATCGTATTGATCTACCTGCTGACATCAACGAAAGCTTGATCGTTGAGCTATACTCTAAGTAAATGACGTACCGCTCAATGTCATAATCATGGCGCTGAGCAATGAACGTTAATTAAACCAGTTTAATAAATCGAGGTGACATCATGATGCTAAATGCAACTGAGTTTCTAACGCCGAACGCCATTAATGTGGATACGGTGAATGAAACGATTGCGAAAGTCACGCTCGAACCGTTAGAACGCGGCTTTGGGCATACCCTCGGGAATGCTCTGCGTCGCATCTTGTTATCTTCATTACCTGGTGCTGCAGTCATTGAAGCTGAGATTGATGGTGTTGACCATGAGTACTCAACGCTTGAAGGACTACAAGAAGACGTACTTGACTTGCTTTTGAACCTAAAAGGCTTGGCGATTACCCTTCATGACCAAAATGAAGTATTTTTGACCTTGGATAAACAAGGTCCAGGCACTATTACTGCTGCAGACATCACGCTACCGCATAATGTCGATATCATCAATCCAGATTTGGTGTTGGGTACATTAAGTGACCGTGGTCATCTTAAGATGCGTTTGCGCGTAGTAATGGGTCGTGGATATGAGCCAGCAAACCAGCGCCGTGAAGATGGTGACACCAAAGCAATCGGACGTTTAAAGCTTGATGCAAGCTTTAGTCCTGTGCTACGTGTTGCTTATCAGGTTGAGAACGCTCGCGTAGAGCAGCGTACTGATCTTGATCGTCTTATCGTTGAGCTTGAAACTAATGGCACTATAGATCCAGAAGAAGCAATTCGTAAAGCAGCCACTATTTTACAACAACAGATTTCTATCTTTGTTGACCTAGAAGCTGAAGAAGCGCCTGAGCCTGTGAAAGAAAAAGAAGAGGTCGATCCGGTGCTATTACGCCCTGTGGACGATCTTGAACTAACGGTTCGCTCAGCCAACTGCTTGAAAGCTGAAAACATTTACTATATCGGTGATTTGGTACAGCGTTCAGAGACTGAACTACTAAAAACCCCAAATCTTGGTAAGAAATCATTGACCGAAATCAAAGACGTACTAGCGTCTAAAGATTTAGAGCTCGGTATGCGCCTAGACAACTGGCCGCCAGCTGACCTTCGTGTCGATGATCGCTTTTCTTATCGTAGCCGTTAAACTTTAAGGATTTTTGACTATGCGCCATCGTAAGAGTGGAGTCAAGCTGGGTCGTACCGGCAGTCATCGTAAGGCAATGTTTCAGAACATGACCAACTCATTGTTTGAGCATGAACTGATCAAAACTACTTTGCCAAAAGCTAAAGAATTGCGCCGCGTTGCTGAGCCATTGATCACTTTGGCTAAAGAAGACAGCGTTGCTAATCGCCGTTTGGCATTTAGCCGTATGCGTAGTAAAGCTATGGTCGGTAAGCTATTTGGCACGTTAGGTCCTCGTTACCAAACGCGTCCAGGTGGTTATTTACGTATCGTAAAATGTGGTCATCGTGACGGTGACAACGCGCCAATGGCTTATGTAGAATTGGTTGATCGCGACTAATTTTGCATTGATGATATAATGTATAAAAAAGGCTCCAATTGAATTGGAGCCTTTTTTTATGTTTCGAGTTTGTCGCTGATTACAATAATAATGAATCAACATCGGCTGCACCTTGTCTGATGATTTCAGGCATCCCACCAGTCATATCTACAATGGTCGTCAGCTTGGTGGTCTTGATACCAGCATTGATCAAACCATCAATTTGATTGCTTAATAACTCCTCGATTTCAAAGGGATCATCAAGGATGTCATCACGCTCAGGCAGTATCAATGAGCTGGTCAAAATTGGTTCATCCATGGCTTCTAATAGTGCTTGAGCGATAGGATTGCTTGGTACACGGATACCAATGGTTTTTTTCTTGGGATGCGCCAGTTTTTTGGGGACATCTTTTGTCGCATTTAGGATAAAAGTAATTGGGGCTGGGGTATGCGCTTTTAGTTGTTTATACTGAGCATTGTCTACGGTCGCATAGGTGGCAATCTCGCTTAAATCACGACAAAGTAAAGTAAATTGGTGTTTGTCATCCAGTGCGCGGATTTGCTTAAGTTTGTCTAAGGCCTCTTTTGCGCCCAAACGGCACCCAAAAGCGTAGCTGGTATCGGTAGGGTAGATGATTAGTTGATCTTTGCGCAGCAGCTCGGCTGCTTGAGCGATCAGACGAGGTTGCGGATTGTCGGGATGAATATAAAAAACTTGCATAATCGTTCCTTATTTTATAATTATAACAGTATCGATGATCGGTACTACGTCGCCTTATTGTGAGTCATACTACGGGTCAATGACTGCTGACGCGGGGTGTGATATGGGGTGATAAAGACAAGTACAGAGTAACTCTTATGCCTATTAATACTTGTATCAAACCCATACCTTATAAAGGCGCTTTACTGGTTTAGTATAACGCAAGGCAAATATAAGTTTAGTGGCAGGGCGTTACGATGCGTAGAAAATCGTTAACGGTTTATGATGATATCAAAAGCGCCTAATTTATTTTAGCCGCGCTTATGGTGACTTTATAGACGATGCTGCGTGAGATAAATACCAGCAGCACAGAGCACATATACTATGTGTCCGTTTTATTTAAGATGAATTATAAATTAATTGCACACGCACAAAAAAGTATGCAATAAGGTTTTAGCATCGCGTGGCAGAGTATGAGGGCGGGCAATATAGTCCTCAGCTTGCTGATATACGTCGAGTGCAAAGGTGCTACCGCTGGTATCGAAGTCCGCAGACAAGTTGTCTTGTGACACTCGAAACACACGCCCGCATGCTAAGGTGAATAAACACTCTAGGGCTTGCGGTTTGATCTCTACGCGCTCAAACGCTTGCTGCTGCGCTTCACTACGGCCATCTGGGGCATACCAGTAGCCAAAATCTGCCAACTGCCGACGTGCCTCACCAGCGATGCACCAATGGCTAAGCTCGTGCAGGGCGCTGGCAAAGAACCCATGCGCGAACTCAATTCTCGCTGGTAGAGTGTCTGTTGCAGGGAAGTATTCTGGCTCACCCTGACCACGAACCAATACAACCTTTTGATGCGCAAACACTGTATTAAACAAGTCAATCAGCCAATCAGTCACCGCTTGTTCACTATCTGCTACTGAAGGCTGCTGGCCACTGTCTACCTTTGTAGTAGATATTTTTTGCCAGCCCTCTTGCCAGATTGATAGGTGCGCGTTTGTCATGATTGATGATAGCGCATTATCTGGGTGGCTAGAGGCTATTAAGCGGCTCAGACGCTGACGTAATATCGGCGCATGAATACGGGGCTGGAGGGTAGAAAAATCCATTGGATGGGTAAAACAAGTCATAGATCGGATACAGAGCAAATAGAGTATAAAGACAAAAGACCTTGTGAGCGAAGGCCAAGCGGCAGAGTGAAGCGGTAATGCGGTAAATATAGCCGGTATCAAAAAATAGTAACATACTAGCGCTGGCACCCCTCGGTGCTTTCCGTTAGTATGGCAGGCAATATTATACACCGTTTTGATGAATGAGGCCGCGCATGTCAAACACTTTAGAAAATAAGCCGTCAGCAAATAACACTGACCATAAAAAAGCGCCCGTATCAAGCGTTATGCCTGAGAATATCTCGTTAGATAAATGGGCCGACAGTGGGTTTGAGTGGGCAGGAGAGGTGGAACCACGCAGTTTTGAGCGTTTGGCTGCCATATTGACCACAGAGCATGAGCAACAAATAATACAGCTAAATACTCAATTATACCGTCATAATAATGTGCTGCATCTCGCCTTTACCTTGGCGGGCGATATCTGGCTCACCTGTCAGCGCTGTTTGCAGCCAATTGCCATTGATTTGTCTGATGATTATGACATCGCGTTGTTGGATGATGACAGCCAAATAAGCTTGGTCGATGAAGAGCAAGATTATTTATTACTTGATGAAATCATTCCTGAGCAATCACCAGAAAACTTGCTGCCATTAAAAAAACTGGTAGAAGATGAGATATTGCTCAAAACACCCATGGCCCCTAAGCACGATGATTGTGAAATGAGTGTTGAGCAGTTTGGTGAGATTCCAGAGGAAGAAGAAAACGAAAATCCTTTTGCAGCATTGGCATCGCTCAAAGGCAAACTATAACCGCGGTGGCAGATGAGCCTATGGCAGATTATGATGCCTTTTATCCGCTTTCTATCAAAGAGTGAAAGGCAGGGCTTTATTAATCCATCAAACATGCGTATAATGTCCGGTTTATTGCATTCTAGCAACAAGTTGCTTGCTGATAGAAGCTGACTGGGCAAATTTTCTATCGATTTTAGACGTAGTCAGCACTTTATGTAGGTGGCAATCTATTTAACCAATGATGCTTAAGACTTAGGTTGTTGTGATTATATAGCCTCTGTCAGTATCGACTAAAGCTGAATTTTAAGCTTATCCCTTTAAGTATAGGAGCTATATCATGGCTGTTCAAAAAAGTCGTAAAAGCCGTTCTCGTCGTGACATGCGCCGTTCACACCATCGTATGGAAGTGGCTGAGCTAAGCGTAGATGCTACCACTGGTGAAAAACATCGTCGTCATCACATGACTAAAGATGGTTTCTACCGTGGCCGTCAGTTATTTAAGGTCAGTCAAGACGCTTAAGTCGTTGGTTCTATAATGGTCAATACAAAATAATGATAGTACAGGTGACTATCATTATTTTTGTGTCGCTATTATGAAGCAATTCGCTTTAAGCCAAAAAAAAGCCAAGTTATTTCGCTATCATAAATTATGTGGCTGGATAACTTGGCTTTTTGCTATCGTTTTTTAGACTTTTTGTCTAAAAAGCGTATGATGTTACTCTCTTTTGTAGACAAGCACCGATGCAGCTACCATCCATTAAATCGGGGTTTTGCTCAGCTTTGCCGCACCACCTACTATGATAATAGCGTGTGTCAGTGTATAGTTTACGAATGTTCCGTTTTTTAGACCAAACGTCAAATCAACGGCTTTATACAGTATTTAATAATATAATAACCCCCATTGATTTAGGGATATTTCCAATTAAATAAGGAATATTGGTTATGGCCTCTGTACCCGATATGGTAAAAAAGCAGCCGATTCGTATGGCGGTGATTTTTCCTGGACAAGGATCGCAAGTAGTCGGGATGACTAGCGAGCTTGCTGACATCTACCCAGAGATTCGTGAAACCTTTACCGAAGCCAGCGACGCGCTTGGCGAGGACTTATGGGCAATCTGTCAAGACGAAGAAAAGCTCAATCAAACCCAATATACGCAGCCTGCGCTACTGACAGCAAGTATGGCAATTTGGCGTATCTTACAACAAAAAATCACCACTGCGCCTTGCTACCTAGCAGGTCACTCGTTAGGTGAGTACAGCGCCCTTTGCGCCGCTGAAGTGATCTCACTTGCCGATGCCGTCACCTTGGTGCATAAACGCGGCCAGTTGATGCAAGAGGCTGTGGTCGGTGTAGATACCGCTATGGCAGCTGTGTTGGGGTTAGAGGATCACCGAGTCGAAAACCTCTGTGAGCAAGCGACCGAGCATGTCGATGATGCCATCGTGGGCGCTGCTAACTTTAACAGTCCAGGGCAAGTGGTCATTTCGGGCAACGCAGCTGGCGTGAATGCCGTTATCGATAAAGTACAAAATACGGGCAAAAAATCCATACCTTTGAAGGTCAGTGTACCGTCTCACTGCGCATTGATGGCGCCTGCAAGTGACGCCCTAGCCGAGATATTGGCAGGTATCAAGTTTGATCAAGCTACCATTCCTGTGATTCAAAATCGCCATGCGCGCGTTGAAACCAGTGCCGCTGGCATCAAACAAGCACTGACTGAGCAACTAAGCCAACCGGTCTTGTGGTCACAGACCATGCAAGAGCTGGCTGATAAACAAATCAATGTATTAATCGAATGCGGCAGTGGCAACGTACTCAGCAACTTGGCCAAGCGCCAAGCACAGCCGATTACCAGCTATCCTACAGATAAGCCTGCTCGTCTAGATAAGTTAATGGAGGTGTTATTATGAGCCGCACAATTACCCTAGTCACTGGTGCCAGTCGCGGTATCGGTAAAGCTGTCGCCAAGCGGTTTGCAAAGGAAGGACACTTTGTGATTGGCACGGCGACCACCGAAAAGGGCGCTGAGCTGATTGATGAGTATCTACACGATAGCGGTGGTATCGGCCGCGTATTAGACGTCCGTGATACCGCGCAAATCGAAAAGTTATTTGAAGAGATTGAAAGCGTCTACGGTGCCGTACAAGTATTGGTCAACAATGCAGGTATCACCCAAGACGGGTTGCTAATGCGTATGAAAGACGAGGATTGGGAAAACGTCGTCGATACCAACTTAACCTCAGTCTATCGTATGAGCAAACGTGCGGTACGCGGCATGATGAAAGCACGTCGAGGACGCATTATCAATATCACCTCTGTGGTGGCGCAGATGGGTAATGCAGGTCAGTCCAACTATGCTGCTACCAAAGCGGGTGTCGAAGGCTTTAGTCGGACGCTGGCGCGCGAGATTGGCTCAAGACAGGTGACCATCAACTGCGTCGCACCAGGTCTGATCGAAACGGACATGACGGACGAGTTGGACGAGCGCTTGCTAAACTCGATGCTAGACGCTGTCCCTATCAGCCGTTTGGGTCAGCCAGAAGATATCGCTGCTGCTGTACACTTCCTAGCCAGCGATGAGGCCAGCTATATAACTGGCGCAGTCATTCCAGTCAATGGCGGGATGTATATGTAAAGTGACGCACAAGTGTTACATAGAAATAATAAAAAACTGTGTGAACGAGTGTAAACTATAATAAAGGGTGTTATAATGACGGATACTTTTATGTCAAAGCACTGTATCATGACAGGACTTTAGTAGACATTAGACAGACTGTATCAGGTGTCATAGAGTACTCAGACGGCGATGTCGCTGATCTGGCAAATCCCATTTTATATACCATGCTATAGAGTGTAGACCACACGCTATAGCAGTTTATTAAAAATAATAGATGAAAAAGGAGCAATCTACATGAGCAACGATACCGAGCTAAGAGTTAAATCAGCTGTGGCTGAGCAATTGGGTATGAACGTTGAAGACATCAACAACGACGCTTCATTCATGGAAGATCTAGGTGCAGATTCACTAGATTTGGTTGAATTGGTAATGTCATTTGAAAGTGATTTTGGTATCACTATCCCTGACGAAGACTCTGCAGAGCTGACGACGGTTCAAAAAGCAATTGATTACGTACAAGCCCAGCTATAATGCTGTAGTCATCTGATTGGCTCAGCCAGTCTAAAAAGCCGCTTGCCCTATGGGTTGGCGGTTTTTTTTGTGCTTGTCGCATTTCATATATGGACTTCAATGGTACATTTGAGTGTTTAACAATCTCAAAGTATTAACATATACTTTATGAAATTAACATTACTCAACATACTCTTACTATTTAAATGAAGCGTTTTTGTTATACTCAAAATGTCTACGTGATGCAGACATCGTTGTATATGGCTTGATGCTGTGTATAAATTAATTGCATATGAAGTAATTGGCTGAAGTTTATATACTATAAAGATTACTGACATCACTGATAGTGAGACATTATCTACAACAATAACGACGCATAATAAATAACAACCTCTCAAGGAGTAGTTAGATGGGTATTTTTAGTTTTGCAAAAGACATCGGCGAAAAAATCTTTAACCGTGATGATGCCAAACATGACGCCAAATCAGAGACCAAAGCAGATGCCAACACCCCAGTACAGAGCACTGAGCCTTCCGCCCAGTCAGTAGCCAATATTTTGCTTCGCCGTATTCAGCAGCAAAATCTGAATATCAGCAATCTAAAGATCAAATACAATGGTACGACAGATACTGCAGAAATCAGCGGTAATGCCAAGACACAAGCAGACCGCGAAAAAGCCATTATCGCCATCGGTAACGTGCAAAATGTAGCAAAAGTCATCGATAATATCGATATCGAAGAAGATGCTCCAGAATCAACCATGTATACGGTAAAATCTGGCGATAGCTTATCGAAGATTGCCAAAGAGGTGTATGGCTCATCTGGGGATTATATGAAGATTTTTGAGGCCAACAAGCCCATGTTATCTGACCCAGACAAAATTTACCCAGGCCAAGTCTTACGTATTCCAAAACCTTAACGTGATAGCTTAATACAAGAGGCAGATAAGCCTGAGATTACTGTATTAAAAAGATTGCTCATTGGCAAAAAAGCGCCTCTTATATAGAAAAAGCGTCTCTTATATAAGAGGCGCTTTTTATTGGGTAAGAGGTTGTTGACATCACTGGTTAACGTTACCTGACTAAGCAGCGACTCGCCATAAGAAGTGACTAACCATAAGCAGCTGTGATGAGACAGGATATTAAGCATTAGTACCGCTGAGCTTTTGTTGTTGTTCAGCGATTGCCCAATGTATATGCTCGTCTAGCATGGCATTATGGGTCTGCAGCTTAGCCTGCAACTGGGTAATGACCTCTTGACTGCCGTTGGCATTGCCAAGTGCAATCGCGATATTGCGTAAAAAATTAACGTAGCCTGTGCGTCTAAGCGGGCTACCTTGAGTTTTTTGCATAAAATCCGCTTCTTGCCATTGCCACAGCTCAAGCAAACTGCTGTTATCAAGACTGTGCCGCGGTGCAAAGTCTTCGACAGTTGTGATATTGGCATAACGGTTCCATGGACAGATGAGCTGGCAATCATCACAGCCAAAGACGCGATTGCCAATGGCGCGGCGATATTTTTCATCGATGATACCATCATGTTCGATGGTCAAATAAGAGATACAAGCAGAGGCGTTTAGCTCATAAGGCGCGACAATGGCCTGAGTGGGACAGACATCAATACAAGCGCTACAACTGCCGCAATGCGACTTGACAGGAGCGTCGTCTGGTAGCTCGAGACTGATGAACAGCTCTCCTAGTACAAAAAAAGAGCCTGCTTGTTTATTGAGTAGCAAAGTATGTTTGCCTGTCCAGCCAAGACCAGCGGCATCTGCGATTGGCCGCTCAAAGATGGGGGCTGAGTCACTAAATGGCCGAAAAACAAACTCTTGCGCCGAGCCGATATCCAGGTGTTGCCACTCAGGAAGCATGGCTTCGATTTGTAATGCCAATTGCTTTAGACGACTGCGCATGGTTTTATGATAGTCGCGCCCTCGTGCATAACGCGCTATGATACCTTGATTGGGAAAATCGTTATCAGCGACCGTCCGCGGCGTAGGCGTTTGCGTCAAATAATCCATGCGCACACTGATGATGGTTTTGGCACCTTCTACCAGTTGATCGGGGTGAGCGCGCAGATGGTGATTGTTGTGCATAAACTGCAGCTGTCCTTCATAGCCTTTTGCCAGCCACTGCTGTAGCTGCGTCATCTGCTGAGCAAATAACGGATGATGCACGGAGAGAAAACCACAGTCCCCAAACCCCAACGTCTGTGCTTGAGACTTAATCCACCGCTTGACATCCTCGGCACTTGTGAATGGTGAGTCACTTTTGACGTCGATTTTTTTGTTGGGTACCTGCGATCGGTGAGCAGGCGTCGCAGCCGCTGTCTGGCCGTTAGAAGTGTCGGGTAAGTCCGGTTTTGAGAGAGTAGACATAAAGAATAATAAAAATCAAAGAAGTATCGCTATGATAAGGCAGTGAGTATGGAGTGCAAGCATAAAAATGAATAAAGGAGCAAATATGAAACCGGATTGTCATTTAGCGTCAATAATGCCTAATGAGACCACGGCACTGTATAACAGTGAGCAGGTCTATGCCATGGAGCAGGCTTGGTTTGCACAAGGGCATGATAGCTTTGGGCTTATGCAGCAAGCAGCGTGGCAGATGGCGCAGTATATACAAAAGGCACATGAACAAAAATGCGCGACGGCCTCTATTAACGGTACACCTGCCCGTCGTCATAGGTATCAGCAGCGGGCAAGTATTTGGGTAGGTAAGGGCAATAATGGCGGTGATGGCTGGCTCCTTGCGCATTATCTACAGCGCATGGGCTGGCAGGTACAGGTCGTGACAGTTGGTTTTGGTAAAGACGATCTTGAGACAGATAGCTCTAAAATACAGGATACTGATATAAATAGTGCGACATCTATCTCTGATGCCGAAAGCGCAAAACAAATAGCATTGGCAAAGGGGTGTCGTTATCAGCGCTTTGAAGAGGTGTGCGCTGAGTGGGACGTTAGCCCTGATATCGATGCTGATGCGAGTACATGGCAAGCGAGTGGTTATGCAGCGGATGCTGATGTCTATATCGATGCAATCTTTGGCATTGGGTTGGACCGTGCACCAGCAGGCATCTACCAAAGCGCTATTTATCGATTTAACCAATTGGCCAAATGTTATAAGCCGTTTGTGATTGCGGTGGACATTCCTAGTGGTTTGGTCGCGGCGACAGGTGAGGTGTTTGCTGGTGCCGCGATACAGGCAGATATGACTCTGTGCTTGGTAGCGCGTAAGTTTGGTCTGCATACCAAAGACGGTATGGATTATAGTGGCCAAGTCGTCGACATCGCGCTGATACCTTATGTGCTGGAGGATAATGCTCTTAAACCGGTGGCAAAGCTGATCACAAGTGCGTACGCTCTAACCCCTCGCCAGCAAAACAGCTATAAAGGCAGCTATGGCCATGTGCTCATCATCGGTGGCAACCGTGTAGATGGCTCGCAAGGGATGGGCGGTGCGGCGATACTATCAGCTTCTAGTGCCATGGCAACGGGAGCAGGTAAGATCACTGTGGCATGTCATGAAGCTTTTCATGCAGCCTTGCTGACCTCACTGCCTGATGCCATGACGATAAACCTACATGATGCTGATGGGGTAAGGCAATTGCTTAAGGGAGCCAGCGTCATCGCTATCGGTATGGGCTTGGGACGTGATAATAAGGCCAAAAAATTATTTGTCTGCTATTTAAAAGCTGCCATTACAGAAAAAAAACCAATCGTCATCGACGCTGATGGCCTGTATCATCTGGCGGATTTGCATAAGGAGCATCACCCGCTTATCGCTGCCTTGCAACAGCATAGCGCTCATCACTCAGTCTGCCTGACACCGCACAGTGGTGAAGCCGCAAAGCTATTAGGTATGGAAGTCAGTCAAGTAGAGAGCGACAGATTGGCTGCTATTAGACAGTGTGCGACAGATTATGGTGGTGATTGGGTATTAAAGGGGGCAGGATCGTTGGTGCTAGAGCAAAGAGAGCAGCAGGCACAGATTTATGTCTGTGCGGCAGGCAATGCAGGCATGGCGACAGCAGGTATGGGCGATGTCTTATCTGGTTTGATCGCTGGACTGCTGGCGCAAAAGGACTTGATAAGAGAGTCGCGCGGTCTACAGCAAGCAGTGCTTCTACACGGTATGGCAGGCGATATGTTGATCAACCAAACCGATAAAACGGCGTTATTGATTGGTCAACGAGGGCTACAGGCGCAAGATATGCCGGCGGCCATTCGTCATGTCATGCAGGAACTTACCGTCAGTGATGACAGCTGGTAGTAAGAGCAACAGTAAGACCGATAACGCTATAGGTAGGGCGTGTCCTCAATTGAGTCGATAGTCATCTAAATGGGCGAGAGTTGAAGGCACGCCCCAATCCACTGGCATAAGCGGCGAACTGCAATGCGCCGAGCGTTAGTTTACAAGGCTGCAGAGTTACCACAATATTGATCGATTGCTTGCTGTACCCGTTCACGTTTTAGCTCAATCTCTCGGCCATCCAAATATTGACGTTTGCCATTGGCATCCATTTCATAGATACGGCCACCGACATTGAGGTTGGTTAAGTTATTACGTAGTGACTGACAACGCTGTGCATTGGCTTGTGCCTCTTGCTCTTTGATGCGAGCCTCTAGCTGTGCCACGCGTTGCTGCTCGGCGGTCTGAGTATTGCTACTTTGACTGGCATCTGTTTTGCCCGCCATTTCTCCTGCGTTGTTTTGCCGTCCATCGCTGCGAAACTCAATCAACTCGACATTTTTGCCATTTTGCGGTGCATGTTGGCTATATTTTACCTCACCATGCGCGCCGATAGACTTATACACTTGAATAGCATGACTGGCGCTCATCGACAGCATTAGCATACCTGCCATACTCGCACTGACAAGGAGTTTGGTAGCAGTATATTGTGAAAACGCATATGCCATAGCAGAGTTCCTCTTAAGCGGCAAAATAAAAATATTGGTATAAATATAACACTTTAGTATTTGGATGGTACTAAAAATGTACCGAGGTTTGATTCTATCAAATAATTCTTATCAATGTATATTATTTAATAACCAATAGTTAGGGATAGGGGATATAAGTTTTTCTTGACAATAGCTGATAAACCATCGAATATAAGGACAGTTGATTGGTCAGTGAGCGGCTTTTATGATATTGCCGTGGCACTTGAGGACAAGGACCACAGGTTACTTATCGGTAGCTTGCACGGTTTTGTTTTCTTTGTGATGATGTGTTGTGAGGGTGGTCAAGAAGACCACCACAAATCACAAAATACATTGTCTCCGGACTTATCTGTCTACAATGACTAAGATAAACTTGTTATTTGAACCCTACTAAGTGTCATGCTTACGTTTGTCTCAAAAACGGCTTGATATGTAATGATAATACGAAATCAATAGTCGGTTATAGGACTTAACGGCCTTGTTATCCGCTACTAACCATGAGTGCTATCTGATTTGTTTATGATGATTTATGTATATTGTGTCAACGCCTTTGCATCCGTTAGTCTGACAGATGCTAAGTTTTTAAAACAACGGTTTTTAAAACAAAGGTTTTGAGAACAGCTGCTTGGTAATCCCCTTCAATAATAAGCGTCTTTTATAGATGCGCTCGCATCTTGTCATCGTACATCGATAACTTCCTATCACAAACTGACCTCAATACCTTGCTGTATTTGAGTCTGATGCTGTGTCCAAACAGTATGACTTACGTATGGTGGGCACACATTCTTGATATGGATAAGAGTTGGCGCTTGTTTTATGGTGCTAAAAATCACACCAGTCGGTAATGGTTTTTATTATAAAACACCGCAAATTCTCGCCGCAAAAAAAGGTGATGACAGTGACGCAAACCACGCAAAGTCCGAATATGACCGGACATACCCAGACGGGTAATGCCGCAAAAAACTTCGAAGAAAAACAGCAACGTCTTGCAGAGGGTAGTGCGCAGCCAGTGATGCTATCGGGTGCTGAGATGTTGGTGCAATCGCTGACCGATGAAGGGGTTGACTATATTTTTGGTTACCCGGGTGGCGCGGTACTTCATATTTATGATGCTTTGTTTCAACAAGACGCCATTGAGCATATTTTGGTACGTCATGAGCAGGCCGCAGGTCATATGGCAGATGCCTATTCACGAGTGACAGGCAAGACAGGGGTGGTGCTCGCCACCTCAGGCCCTGGTGCGACCAACACGGTGACGGCCATCGCAACCGCCTTTATGGATTCAGTTCCGATGGTGGTGATTTCAGGTCAGGTGCCAAGCAGCTTGATTGGTGAAGACGCTTTCCAAGAAACAGATATGGTTGGCGTATCACGCCCTATCGTCAAGCACAGCTTTCAGGTGCGCCATGCCAGCGAAATCCCGATGATCGTCAAAAAAGCCTTTTATATCGCCCAGTCTGGACGCCCAGGTCCTGTGGTTATCGATGTGCCAAAAGACATGACGGCTCCTAGTGAAAAGTACGCTTACGAGTATCCTGCTGAGGTATTCTTGCGCTCGTATCAGCCATCACAAAAAGGCCATAGCGGTCAAATCAAAAAAGCGGTTGAGACCCTATTATCAGCGCAGCGCCCTGTCGTCTATGCCGGCGGCGGCGTGATTTGGAGTAAGGCCCACGCAGAGCTGACCGATCTTGCTCATCGTTTAAACTTACCTGTGACCAATACCTTGATGGGGCTTGGCACCTTCCCAGGCTCCGATCGTCAGTTCTTAGGTATGCTAGGTATGCATGGCACTTATGAGGCCAACATGACCATGCACCACGCGGATGTCATCTTGGCAATTGGCGCACGCTTCGATGATCGCGTGACCAATAACGTCAAAAAATTCTGTCCAAATGCGACGGTTATCCATATCGATATCGATCCGGCTTCTATTTCTAAGACGATCAATGCCCATATTCCAATCGTCGGGGATGTCAAGGCGGTCTTGACAGATATGCTAGGTATCATCGGTGATGACAAAGAGCTTGAGCAGCACGCCTTGCAAGATTGGTGGTCGCAAATCAACGAGTGGCGTACGCGTCATGGCTTGCGCTACGATACCAGTACCGATGAAGGTATCAAGCCGCAAAGCGTCGTCCAAGCTCTGTGCAAAGTGACAGATGGCAAAGCCATTATCACCAGTGACGTCGGTCAGCATCAGATGTTTGCCGCTTTATATTATACCTATGATGAGCCGCGTCAATGGTTAAACTCAGGTGGTCTTGGCACCATGGGTGTAGGACTGCCTTATGCAATGGCGGCCAAGCTTGCAAGGCCTGAGCGCGATGTGGTGTGCATCACTGGTGAAGGCTCTATTCAGATGAATATCCAAGAGCTATCGACTTGCTTGCAATACAATCTACCTGTCAAAATATTAAACCTAAACAATGCTCAGCTGGGTATGGTTAAGCAGTGGCAAGACATGCTGTATGAAGGCCGTCACGCACAGTCTTATATGAATTCACTACCAGATTTTGTGAAGTTGGCAGAGAGCTATGGTCACGTCGGTATCAAAATCACCGATCCTGCGACGATGGAGGCTCAGCTGGCCGAAGCCATGGCAATCAAAGACAGACTGGTATTTATCGATGTTTATGTCGATCGTCATGAGCATGTATATCCAATGCAAATCGCGGGTCAATCCATGCGTGATATGTGGTTAACAAAAGGGGAGCGCACCTAATGCAACAACAACATCTGATTTCGGTATTGATGGAAAACGAAGCGGGTTCGTTGTCGCGGTTGGTCGGCTTGTTTTCCCAGCGTGGCTATAACATCGAGACGCTAAACGTCGCGCCCACTGATGACCCAAGTATCTCGCGTCTGACCGTGACGACCATTACCTCACCTGAGCGAATCGAGCAAATCACGAAACAATTGCATAAATTAATCGAAGTGGTTAAGGTACTGAATCTGACGGATAATGTCCATGTCGAGCGTGAGCTGATGCTGATCAAAGTGCGCGCGACTGGCAGCGTACGCGAGGAAATTAAGCGTAGTGCTGATATCTTCCGCGCACAAATCGTGGATGTGACATCCAATCTATATACCATCCAAATCGTCGGTGATAAAGCCAAGCTCGACGGCTTTATCGATGTGATTGGCCGCGAGCGTATTATGGAAGTGGTTCGCTCAGGCGTCATCGGTATCGCACGTGGAGAAAAAACCCTAAGTCTTTAGTCGGCAGTAGTGACTAATACTGTAAACAATATAGTTTATTATCAACAGCGCGCTCATCTTAGCCCACACTCTACGAGAATGGTTGAAGTAGGAGCGCTTACTATCCATGGCACGCCATGATTGAGGAAAAGGACTCTATTTATGAACGTTTATTATGATAAAGATTGTGATCTATCGATTATCCAAGGCAAAAAAGTGGCCATCATTGGCTACGGCTCACAAGGTCACGCCCACGCGCTGAACCTACAAGACTCAGACGTCGATGTCACCGTGGGCCTACGTGCCAACTCGGGATCATGGAAAAAAGCTGAAAATGCTGGTCTAAAAGTCGCTGAAGTCGAAGAAGCGGTAAAAGCGGCCGACGTTGTCATGATTTTGACGCCTGATGAGTTCCAAAAAGAGCTTTATAATGAAGTAATCGAACCCAACATCAAAGAGGGCGCTACCTTAGCTTTCGCGCACGGTTTTGCCATTCATTACAACCAAGTAGTGCCGCGCGGTGATCTTGATGTCATCATGGTCGCACCAAAAGCGCCAGGTCATACTGTTCGCTCAGAGTTCACCAAAGGCGGCGGTATCCCTGATCTTATCGCAGTTTACCAAGACGCATCCGGTCAAGCCAAGCAGTTGGCGCTATCTTATGCAGCAGGCGTGGGTGGTGGCCGCTCGGGTATCATCGAGACGACGTTTAAAGATGAGACAGAAACCGATCTATTCGGTGAGCAAGCAGTGCTTTGTGGCGGCGCAGTAGAGCTGGTCAAAATGGGCTTTGAGACGCTAACTGAAGCAGGTTACGCGCCAGAAATGGCCTATTTTGAGTGCTTGCATGAGCTAAAGCTTATCGTCGACCTCATGTATGAAGGCGGTATCGCTGACATGAACTACTCAATCAGTAACAACGCAGAATACGGCGAATACGTCACTGGTACAGAGGTCATCAACGAGCAATCACGTGAAGCCATGCGCAATGCCCTAAAACGCATCCAGTCTGGTGAGTACGCGAAAATGTTTATCTCTGAAGGCGCGACCAACTACCCATCAATGACTGCCCGTCGCCGTAACAACGCTGAGCATCAAATCGAAATCACTGGTGCCAAACTGCGTGCTATGATGCCATGGATCGGTGGTAACAAGATCATCGATAAAGACAAAAACTAAACCAAAGCACTAAGCCTACGCTTATAAGTAGCCATATGCGCTATCTTTAGACTGGCTGCGTGAGACAAACCCATGTTATCAATAGATAGCATGGGTTTTTTGTAGGTGGATATGGGCTAAGAATAAATGATATGGGTTGAAAAACAAAAAACGCTGCCCAATATAGGCAGGCATTACGGTCTTAATTATGGTGGCTAATAGTGATGGTAGTCGGTGCGTATAGCAGTTAGCTGCCGCGCATTTTTTGTTGATGGTTGCCGCCATCAGTCTTTTTTTGTCTTTGTCTTATTGTCGCAAAGTGCTTCTTTTTTCTAGAATACAGGTTGTCTGTTGTGCAAATATCTTATCCTGACTGGCTAACGCCGCAATTCGTTTACATTACTCTGAGCGCTGTGGTAGCAGTCTTGATTTGGATAGAAGGGGAGATGCTCAAAAAAACAGACGGCAAACTGCCCAAATCAAAGTTTTTTCAGATCAGCTCATTATTGGATACATCGTGGTTTTTTGTCTCTGTTGTCATGCTCTATGCCATAGACCTAACACCACTGGCCATTACCGTCCCAGCGGCCTATGGTATCTATACCACCTTTGGCTGGGTCTATGGCACACGCCTGCTCAAACGTAAGGGCATTCCAGACTCACCGAAGGATTTGGTGGTTCCGGCCAAATACATCGCTTATAGCCAGTCGTTTTCATTGATATTTTTTGCGCTTTGTCTATTGGTACTAAGTGCGCCATGGCTCCCGATATCGCAAGGTTAGGGGGCTATTTAGTTATCTCGTTAGAAAGATGATTAGAAGAATTAGAGGATAGCCAAATAAAAGTAACGTCAATCATAATGAAAGCAGTTGATGTTATTATTGATAATCCCTTTGTTATCAAATAATTATGTTGTATCAGTACTGCCGGTGATCATTGGTTTTTATTCCTCATAACTATTTACAAAAATCATCAATTTAAGCTGTTGCCGTTAGGAAAAGCTGTTATAATCGGCTTGTACCCAGAGGATTTAAAGCAATAACTTTGCTTTATTTAACAGGGGCTTGGTGGTTTTTGCCAGTCCGCTGCAACAAAAGTTATTTGGGTATATATCAATTAATCGGTGACGACACCAGTCTCGCCAACAGTTAAAGAGTTAGGAAAATTTATGTCAGATAAAGTTGAAGGCACTGTAAAGTGGTTTAATGAAGCTAAAGGTTTTGGTTTTATCGCTCAAGACAACGGCGGACAAGACGTATTCGCTCACTACAGCGCCATCCAAGGTAGCGGTTTCAAAACTCTAGCCGAAGGCCAAAAAGTGTCGTTCATCTTAGGTGAGGGCAAAAAAGGTCCACAAGCTGAGCAAATCGAAGCACTATAATCTCTTTGCTGTTTGGGCACACTGATGTTCAGTACGCTCGATGACAGTGAGAGTGACGATATGCATATACTTTTTGTTTATAAAAACAATAAAAATACTGTTTAGACTTTAAAAAAAAGCAACCTCTTATCAGGTTGCTTTTTTTGTGGGGTTTGTTTTTCGGTTATTTACGATATAGGATTGATTGAGAATAGCGATATAAGGTTGATTTATGAAGTGGCAGACATGGTTTTCGATCGATTGGCAGCAGCTGGTGGGCATATCTTTATCTGCTGCGGGGTTTTATGTGGGCTTGATGCTCTTTATTCGCTTGATGGGGCTGCGCAGTTTTTCAAAACTATCTAGTCACGACTTTGCCATGACGGTTGCTATCGGTAGTATTTTAGCCTCTACGGTGTTGTCTGACTCGCCATCACTGATGCAGGGTCTATTTGCTGTGGCGGTGTTATTTGTCATGCAAGGGCTGATTTCTATGATCAGGCGCAAGGTCAAACCACTCAAATCGTTGATTGACAATAAAGCCATTATACTGATGGCTCACGGCGAGTATTTTGCAGACAATTTGGCCGAGGCAAATTTAAGCACCAGTGATGTACAAGAAGTGCTGCGCAAAAATGGCCTAAAGTCCAAGACAGAAGTGTTTGCGGTGATTATGGAGACGACAGGAGACATGAGCGTCATAAAAAACAATGATGTCCCGCCTGACTGGGCGTTGTTTGATGACATACGTGACAGCGAGCTGTTGATGAGACCGAGCCACCATGAGTCAAGCTAAGCTCAGGCTGCTTTGATGAGCAATGGCGCGCCAAACACTGGTAGGGTAAGAAGTCATAACAAAGCCTTAAGCAAGCTGTATGCTAGCAATGCTATAACAGAGTGAAGAATAAAGCTTGAGGTCAAAAAAAGGAAGAGGACATCAGGGTGAAATTGTGCGTTTATAAACTATTTATTATAGAATGGTGACAAATTTATGACGCATTATTCACGGCGTTGTCTTGACCTTGGGCCTGTGCTCACGCAAGATACGTAGGTCTGATAATAGCGGCGGGCTTAGCCTTAGTGGATTTTATTAATAAGAAATATGCGACAAATATGCGTTTTGGTATTGTTTCATCTCTCTTAATTAACTACTATCTATTGACGCAGTATAAACCTTGAGTAGTATTTTGAACGACAGTTTGAATAACCATGAACCTTTGGTTCTTAATTGGCAATTTTTTAATTCATAACATTAATAAACGAGGAACGTATGAAAGCATTAGTAGCGGTCAAGCGTGTCATTGATTACAACGTAAAAGTTCGTGTAAAAGCTGATAACTCTGGCGTTGACTTATCAAACACTAAGATGTCAATCAACCCTTTTGACGAGATTGCAGTAGAAGAAGCAGTTCGTCTAAAAGAAGCTGGCGTCATTGACGAGATTATTGTTGCCTCTATTGGTCCTAAAGAGTCACAAGAGCAGATTCGTGCGGCCTTGGCACTGGGTGCAGATCGTGGTGTTTTAGTATTGACTGACGACAAGCCATACCCTCTACAAGTCGCTAAAATCCTAAAAAATATCGCCGAAAGCGAAAGCACCGATATTGTTCTTTTGGGTAAACAAGCGATCGATGATGACAACAACCAAACAGGTCAGATGCTAGCGGCATTGATGGGTATCGGTCAGGGTACCTTTGCATCAGAAGTAAAAGTCGAAGGCGATAAAGTAAACGTCACTCGCGAAATCGATGGCGGCTTGCAGACGGTTGCGCTTGATTTGCCAGCAGTCATCACCACTGACTTGCGTTTGAATGAGCCACGTTATGCTAAATTGCCAAACATCATGAAAGCGAAGAAAAAACCGCTTGATGAAAAAACGCCAGCTGATTTTGGTGTAGATATGGCATCTAAGCAAGAGATTATCAAAGTCGTACCACCTGCTGAACGCAAAGCTGGTATCACAGTGGGCTCTGTTGATGAGTTGGTCGATAAGCTAAAAAATGAAGCAAAAGTAATCTAATGTCTTAATGATTGGATACTTCGCGGCGGCACATTGTGTACAAGGCTACGTCTATAAATTTGCGTCTATAAAGACAAGTCATAGGGCCATATAGACCACGTTGTACACAAACCCCTTCATGAATCGATGATACGAACAAATAAAGGATTAAAACAATGGCAATTTTGGTATATGCAGAACATGACAATGCCAGTCTAAAAAAGGCAACTTTGAACACCATCGCAGCAGCAAAACAAATGGGCGATGACGTTCATGTATTGGTCGCAGGTAGCGGCGCGCAAGCGGTCGCTGATGAAGCAGCAAAAGCTGAAGGCGTGACCAAAGTATTACTGGCAGACAACGCAGCATATGAGCACCAATTAGCGGGTAATGTGGCTCTATTGGTTGCTGATGTGGCCGGCGATTATAGCCATATCGTTGCTGCAGCGACCACCACTGGCAAAAACTTTATGCCACGTGTGGCCGCATTGCTAGATGTGAGCATGATCTCTGAAATCTCAGCAGTCGTAGATGCGCAAACCTTTGAGCGTCCTATCTATGCTGGTAACGCGACCGCTACCGTGAAGACGTCAGAAGATAAAGTGGTCGTTACGGTTCGTACCACAGCGTTCGATCCAGTAGCTGCTGAAGGCGGCTCGGCGACGGTTGAGACTATTGACAGTGTGCAAGAGACGGGCAAAGCAAGCTTTGTCAATGAAGAGATGGCGCAATCTGACCGTCCTGAGCTGACGTCAGCGAGTATCGTTGTCTCTGGTGGCCGTGCATTGGCAAACGGTGAGAACTTCACCAAATACATCGAGCCATTAGCTGACAAGCTAGGCGCTGCAGTTGGCGCATCACGTGCCGCTGTGGATGCAGGCTATGTACCAAACGATATGCAGGTCGGTCAAACCGGTAAGATCGTTGCGCCGCAGCTATATATCGCAGCTGGTATCTCAGGTGCAATTCAGCATTTGGCCGGTATGAAAGACTCTAAAGTCATCGTGGCGATCAACAATGACCCAGAAGCGCCAATCGCTAGCGTTGCTGATTACTTCTTAGAAGCAGATTTGTTTGAAGCTTTACCTGAATTGACTAGCAAAGTATAAAGATTAACGCTTTTGACTAATGAGAAACTTAATTTGTATTATATAAGCCCTGCTATCATATAGCGGGGCTTTTTATTGAGCTGATTATTGGACTAAGATTGTATATTGAGTCGACCTTATAATTTATAAAAATCCGCTTTATAGTAGTTTGAAGTAGTGTTAGTTAGGGTGGGGTTATTGGATAGAGGCTATGTTTAGTCTACTATATGACTCTACAATGCTATTGAGGTAATTATCACGGACGAGAAGGTAGAGAATCAGTATGAATGCAATTTTACAGTTAGAACCGACTTGGCAGCAGTGGATCGCAAACAATATAAATCGCGGCGTCGCTTATCATAAAATCATTAATACGCTTTTTGAGAGAGGTTTTTATGGCGCAGCCTATGAGCTAATGTCGCAGCAATCAGGTACGATCAATATTCCTTATATGGATATGAGCCATAACTCGATAGTGCTGCCGGATAAGACGGTGAAACTGGCATCGACTTTTTACCCTCCCTTTGTCGCCGTCATCGAAGGCTTCTTAAGTCATAAAGAGTGTGATCAACTGATAAGCAGTGCTGAAGGGAATATGCGAGACTCTCGAATTGTGAGCCCTGTCGATGGTACTTTTGCAGAGCACGATGCTAGAACCAGTAAAAGCCACGGCTTCCAGCGCGGTGCTACGCCTTTGATAACGACAATAGAAAATAGGATAGCAGCCCTATTACATTGGCCAGTGGTTCATGGAGAAGGGTTACAGGTTTTAAAATATGGTAAGGGCCAAGAATATCGCCCACATTATGATTTTTTTGATCCTAAAAACGCAAATTATCAAAAAAACATCGGTAAAGGTGGTCAACGCGTCGGTACTTTGCTGATGTATCTATCGGATGTCGAGGCGGGTGGCGGTACTAACTTTCCAAAGATAAATCTAGAAGTCAGACCAAAAAAGGGTATGGCATTATATTTTGCTAACACCAAGTTTGACGGCAGTATCGAACCTTTAAGCTTACACGCAGGCATGCCAGTAAATAAAGGCACGAAGTTTTTAGCTACTAAATGGCTACGAGCAAACCCTTACGTCAGCTAGTGTGAAGTTTCTAGCGTGAAGTTTAAGGAGGTTTAGTTATACTGTCTTTGCCGTAACGTCTCGTATAGACACAGCGACCCTGCGATAGCCACATTTAAGCTCTCTTGACCATTGGGCTGTGGTAGGGCAATGGGCGTGGCGCATTGCATCAGCTCGGCAGACACCCCTTGACCCTCATGACCCATAATCCAAGCGATAGGCTGGGTCAAATCGTGCTGATAAATAAGCGTATCAGTGTGGGAGCTGGTGGCAAATAACGGCGCTTGTACATGATCTAAAATGTCTTGAATACTCAAGCCTTCATAGATATGTAGGGCAAACTGTGCGCCCATCCCTGCTCGCAAGGTCTTAGGCGACCAAGCCTGCGCCGTCGCGCTGGTGCATAAAACATGAGGGATACCAACCGCTGCTGCTGTGCGTAGCAAGGTGCCCACATTGCCACTGTCTTGTACGTCATTGAGGATCAAACAATCCTCTGCAAGCATCGGTAAGCTGGGCGTGGGTATGGTAATCAGCGCCATGATGTCGATACCCGTACCGAGACTACGAATACTCTCGTACAGCGAGTCTGATAGCGTTATGATCGGCGTATGACTTGGTAGGCGCGTCAATAGTTGCCCAACCTCAGGATGCGTATGCGCTGATTCAGCCAGCAGGATTTGGGCAAACGGATAATCACTACGCAATGCAGCATCAATCAAATGTACGCCTTCGAGTACGGTCTGGCTGTGTTTTTTGCGCTGGCGGGCTTGCGTCAACAAACCTTTGACCAGCTTGACGGTATTATTCTTATCTGAGGTAATCAGCTCGGTGGGGTTTGCTACCATAATAGATCGCTTAGAGAAAAATATAAGTGAATCAATCAGGATAAGGTGCCATTAAACAAAACAAGTGTTATCCTGATTGCGATAAACCGATGGGTCAAGCTTATGAGTGAGCGTGCTGTACGTGCAAGTCTTTGACATAGTTGACTTCGTTTTTGCTGCCTAATACCACCGGCACACGCTGGTGAATGTCAGTCGGCTCGATATCCAAAATACGGTTGATGGCATCTGTCGCCGCGCCGCCTGCCCGCTCAATCAGCAAACTCATCGGATTGGCTTCATACATCAAACGCAGCTTACCTGCCTTGTTAGGGTATTTGGTGTCGAACGGATAAGTAAAGAGACCACCGCGGCATAAAATGCGATGAACATCGCCGACCATTGCAGCGACCCAGCGCGTATTAAAATCACGGCCGCGAACGCCCGTCTTGCCCGCGATAAGCTCATCGATATATTGCTGCATCGGCGCCAGCCAGTAGCGATAATTGGAAGCATTAATAGCATATTCGCTGGTATCGGCGGCGATTTGCACATGGTCATTGATAAGAATATAGTCGCCACTGTCTGGGTCTAGGCTAAACATAACCACATTATCAGCGATGGTCAGTGCCAGCACCGTAGAGGTGCCATATAGCAAGTAACCGGCTGCCAGCTGCTTATTGCCCGCTTGCAAAAAGTCACTGTTTTCGCTGTTCTGCCCTTGACGCTCATACGGTAAGATAGAAAAAATGGTGCCAACCGCCATGTTGATGTCGATGTTTGATGAGCCGTCGAGCGGGTCAAACAACACCAATAGGCTGCCATTTGCATTGGCAGGGGTGGCATCATCTAACTCTTCTGAGGCAACGCCTGCGCAGTGAGTGTTTTTTGCTAAGGCGTCCAGCAGTAAGTCATTGGCCAGCACGTCTAGTTTTTTTTGCTCTTCGCCTTGGACGTTTTGATTGCCCGCTTCGCCCAAGATATCGGCGAGCGCGCCTTTTTTGAGCAGCCCAGAGATGGTCTTACCCACCTCCGTCACGGTGGTGATTACGTCGCTAAGCGCAGGGTCTTTAGCATGCGCGTCTAGATAATTTGCTAAGGTGCTCATAAGGCTTCCTGATAAGTTATATGAAGAGATAAAAAAAACGGATCATGATAAAAAGATGTCGTGGCCATCGCTCAACGGCTAAGCAAATTTTGAAATAGCTGATAGCGCGTCTTTGTCCTGACCACAAAATCAGCTACACTATGTGCATTGTTAATGATTTATGGTTTGACTCGGCGGCGTCCTAAAGGCGACAAGATATCTCACCGATAAGACGCTTGTGTCATTAGGGTAAATTGTAGCAAATAAGTGCTAAAAAGTCCCCGTGTCTGCCCATGCCAACACCAAATGATCGAATAAAAGCCAATAAAGACTGACGGGCTGTGTATTATGGTCGTATCTTATATAGTCCTTCATATAGCCTCATATCAACTCACAATAAAGACGTGTCCTTATGCCAAACTCTATCGATAGTCCCTTAACGCAGTCGGTCTCACCCACTGATTATGCCAAGTTTGACCCCAATACCATTCATCAAAGGCTCAATAGCTCATTGAGTCGTCCGCAGCTCAATGCAGACAATCGTATTCGTCACTTTTTGGGCGTAGAAGGACTCAATAAGGCTCAGCTGCAAGCAATCATCGCCAAAGCAGAGACTTTTTTTGATGAAAATGGGCAACTGATTAACCGTCCTGAGCTTGACGGCTATACGGTGATGAACTTATTTTTTGAACCATCGACGCGTACCCGTACGACCTTTGAAGTGGCCGAAAAACGTCTTGGTGCCAATGTGCTCAATATCGATATCGAACGCTCTAGTACCAAAAAAGGCGAGAGCCTACGCGATACCTTGTGGAATCTGCAAGCCATGACAGCAGATATCTTTGTGGTGCGTCATTCGGCCTCGGGTGCAGCGCACTTTATGGCGACAGAGGTGACGCCTGATATTGCTATCATCAATGGTGGGGATGGCTGGCATGCGCATCCGACTCAAGGTATGCTCGACATGCTGACGATTCATCGCGAAGCACCGCGGCCGTTTGAGGCGCTATCAGTAGCCATTATTGGTGATATCAAACACTCTCGGGTAGCTCGCTCGGACATCAGTGCGCTGCAGACCTTAGGCGTAAAAGACATTCGTGTCTGCGCACCGCGTACCTTACTGCCAAAAGGTATTGAACGGTATGGTGTCAAGGTCTATGAAGACATGAATGCGTGCGTCAGCGATTGTGATGTCATCATGGGCTTGAGAATTCAAAATGAGCGTATTGGCTCGCCGCTACTGGCATCATCTAGCGAGTACTACAAACATTATGGCATCACCCCAGAGCGGGTGGCATTGGCCAAGCCTGATGCCCTCGTCATGCACCCAGGGCCGATGAACCGCGGGGTAGAGATTGCCTCAAGCGTGGCTGATGGCGCTCAGTCGGTCATCTTAAAGCAGGTGAATAATGGTATTGCGATTCGTATGGCGGTGTTGGCATTGGCCATGGAAGGTCAGCGCGCCCATCAGGCGTCTCGCCTATAAAGGCCAAACGATTATTTTACTCTTTTTTATTTTCATTTTATCGATACGGTAATAACGCTCATGTCTACTACACTCAATACAGATGCGCCGATATTTGACCACCTGCCGGCTGCCATCAAACAATCATTACCAAGTACCGTCTATGATAAGCTCGCAAGCTTAGAGGCGGGGCGCGAGATGTGGCTGCTCCCACCATTGGTTGATTTGTGCGCGCGTTTGCGCGAGCCAGGTCAGCAGCAGCATGGCACCTTACAGTCAGAAGGGTCGGCGGCGCGTGGCAATGGGTTTTTGCATGTGGTCATTCCGCCCGACACGACCCCCATTTTAGAAAACGGCTCATTATTAAAAGGCCTACGCGAGCGTGCGCTGAGCGATGGCGGCATTCATTTGCATATTTTAGGCGCATTGACGGCAGGTCTAGAAGGTGAGCGCCCCTCTAACATCGCTGGCCTAAAAAAAGGCGGCTGCATCGCGGTTTCTAATGCTCGCAGACCCTTTAGCAATGATCTGGTGCTGCTACGTACGCTTGAGTACGCGGCCACGTTTGGTATGAAGGTATTCTTTTATCCCAATGAGCCAAGTCTGGCGGGAGAAGGGGTGGCGCATGAGGGCTATATTGCATCTTATCATGGCTTACAAGGTATCCCGTGGATCGCTGAGACAGTGGCTTTGTCTACGCAGCTGCTGATGGTGGAAGAAACAGGCATTGCCGCTCACTTTAGCCAGCTGTCTTGCAAGTCTTCGATTGAGCTGATGCGCTGGGCAAAAGATAAGGGCTTGCCTGTCACGTGTGATGTGGCCATGCATCAGCTTTATTTGACCGATGATAATTTGGAAGGTTTTAACGCCCAAGCGTATGTGCTGCCGCCGCTGCGTAGTAATACCGATCAGCAAGCCATCCGCCGTGGCCTAAAAGACGGGACCATCGATGCCATCTGTAGCCATCATGAGCCACTCAATAGCACTGCCAAAAAAGCCCCGTTTGCTGAGAGCACTCCTGGTATCTCAAATTTTGATACCTTTATGGCGCTGGCTTGTCAGTTGGTACACGACGAGGTCTTAACGCTCGAGCAACTGGTAGATAAAATCTGTCTCAATCCTGCTAAAATCGCAGGCATCAGTGAGCAGTATGAGCACATCGGTGGCGCGGTATTGGTCGATCCTACACTAAAATGGCAAGTCACCAAAGAGTCTATGCTCTCAAACGGCAAAAACACGCCATTCTTTAACCAGCAGTTGCAAGGCCGCGTCGTGGAGACTTTCTTTGGCTAATCTGCCTCGATCAGATGATCGTTTGCCGCCATCTGTCGAGGATGGCTCTTCTCATGCGCCCCACAGATCACACAAGTCGGCGAGCACCGCCAGTGAATCTATCAAAGCAGTGGCCATCTATGAGGTGGTCAAAGGGACGGGGGCTATTCTTGGCGCTGGGGCGTTATGGTTATGGCATGCAAGCCTTGAATATTGGTTAAGCCATGCAAATGACGCTTGGCAGCAAAGCTTCGGTCAGCTGCTAGCGCCGCAGATCGAAAGTGCGGTGCGCATTGCTCAGCAGGCCAGTAAAAACTGGCCCATGTTTTTGCTACTGATCGTTGCGTACGCCAGCTTGCGTTTTTTGGAGGCGTATGGCTTGTGGCAAGATAAGACATGGGCGTATTGGTTTGGTGTGCTGGGCTATGGCATATTTATACCTATCGAGATTTACTATTTGCTAGCACGCCCGTTTGATTGGTTTAAGCTTGCGATACTGATCTCAAATATCGTTATCGTGTTTGTGGTTTATCGCAATATGAAACGAAAGGGGTTGATATAACGATTTTATTTAGCCCATCAACTCAGTAGTACCGTCAAACATAGTCGAGTCCAAGTAAAACAGATACATGGCTATCAAGTCGCTCAATGAAACGTTGTTTTTCTTGGGTGCTGTGCCTACGCCGACAGATGCTACGAAAAACAACTTTTCCTCTCAAGGTATCGTTTTTATATCGGATTGACTGTACAGTAGACCAGCATAGCAATAAATGCTTATGCTGGTCTTTTTTTATGATGATAATAGAGGGACAAAAGACTTTTAAGCGAATTATAGCGTGGTGGCCTGCTTATCAGGCGCAATGCTTTTTGCGACCTTACCAACGCTCAAGCCTTGTACCAAGATAGAGAAGATGACCACCGCATACGTGAGCGCCAGTAAAATGTCACGCTCTGCGCCCGTTGGTAGCTGCAGCACCAGTGCCACCGAGATGCCGCCGCGCAGTCCGCCCCATGTCAGTACTTTCCACGCTCCAGTTGGCAAGTCAAGCTGCCGCTGAAGGGTCTTTGTGGTCATACCGACAACGATAAAACGGGCAAGTAAGGCAATAACAATCGTCAAACCTGCAGCGATAAATAAATTGCCAGAATATGCAATCATCACCACCTCAAGTCCAATTAAGACAAATAAAATCGCATTGAGAATTTCATCGATCAGCTCCCAAAATAGATCGATATAGTGTCGTGTTTTATCACTCATCGCCAGTGCTCGTCCGCGATTACCGACCATCAGTCCCATCATGACCATGGCCAGTGGCCCTGAGAGATGCCAATGGCTGGCCAGCGCATAGCCGCCGATCACCCCCGCCAGCGTCAATAGCACCTCTTCTTGATAACTATCAATGCTCTTTAGCATATAGTACAAAATCGCCCCAAGCACCAGACCAAACACAATGCCGCCGCCTGCCTCAACGGCCAAGGTATGGGCCACATAGTTGGCTGTTGGGATATCGCCGCTGGATAAAATACCAAGTAGCAGGACAAAAATAACGACGCCGATACCATCATTAAACAACGACTCGCCTGCGATGACGGTCTCTAAGCTTTTTGGGGCGCCAGCGGATGATAAGATGCCCATCACCGCGATAGGGTCGGTCGGCGAGATTAAAGCGCCAAACAACAAACACCAAAGAAACGGCAAGCCAAATCCAAAGAATGGCAACATAAGATAGAGCGCAGTGGCGATTAGCAAGGCTGAGACTAGGGTACCTACGCAGGCGAGAATACCAATGGGCAGTCGATAGCGTTTTAAGTCACTGATATTGATATGCAGCGCCCCTGCAAATAAAAGCATCGAGAGCATACCGTCCAATAGCACCTCGGTAAAATCTAGCTGCTCTAGTAAGCTCACTTCATAATCAATGAGCTGGTCGAACCCCAAAAATCCCAAAAAAATCGCACCGATAGATAGGACAATCGAGATCACCATGACTCCAATGGTCGTGGGCAGACCGATAAAGCGATGATTGACATAGGTTAGCAGGGCAGTAATCGATAAAAAGATAGCGCTGATTTCAAGTATGGTCAGGCTGGTTGCAGATGCCATAAAACAGGTCTCTTATGAGTGATAAGTAGTAAAAGTAATCAGTACAAATTATTTAGTGTGCGCCTGCAGACTTTGGCGAATGCTGGCGGCAAAGTCACTGACATAGTGAAAGTGTTGGTGCTGCGAGTTTTTATCAATAATAAAGGCTTTGGCTTGCTGACACATCGCGCTTAGGTCGTCGATAAGCTCTTGGTAGCTTAGGTTTTCTTCTCCTGCGCGCTCAATTAGCTGTAGCTCATGCAGCAAGGTCTGCTGCTGTGCTTGATTGATACAGGCATAGTTGAGATTGACCATCGCTTGACACAGCGCCTTTAGGACCATGGCATCAGCTGCGGCATAGCGCCGAATCTCTCCAAGTGAGGTGTTGATGAATTCTGGTATTTTGGGCGTATAAGTCACCACGGCCAAGATAGCCACGCGCTGCTGCGCCACCACTTGTTTTGGTATGGTGGTATACGGCGGTTTGTCACGGTGCTCGGCAGGTACATAAAAATGATAGGGGCTAGGCGGCTGACGACGCATCATAATGCTCAGGCAACTGGTGAGCGATTGTACGCAGTTGATGGCTGTTTTTGGGTCATTGATACCAGGTGAGAGGGCGCGCACCGCAATCTCGGTCATCTGCCCCAGACTATAGGCGATATCATTGGAGTGTGCCAGTCGCTGCTCGATACGAATACAACCGGCAAAGCGCTGCCAAAACATACCATCAGGGGCACGTGGCACCACGGCCAGCTGCGGCGTTGCGGTTTTTTGCCGATTATTGGGATGGTCTGTCGGACGTTGATAAAAATGCCCAATGACGTTGTTGTCAGTGACATAATCACCGAGGTTACTCTGTAGATGCACCACGCCGCCATACTCTTGAGTCAGGGTGATTAAAGACTCCAAATAAATGTGCTGCAGGTAGCCGGATTGCGGCGGATAAATCGGCGTTGCCTGCCACTGGTGAAACTGCTCGACATCGTGCTGCTCGACATCGCGCTGATGCTGAATATCACAATAATCGCCATACCAGTAGTGAATATTATTAATGGCATCGTTGCTGGCGTTTTGAATGACGTGCGAGGCCTGAATAGCGTGGACCATATGCTGGACAAAATAGACCAATAACAGCGCACAGATGATCGCCATGATAATCCCAAAGGTCACCGCCAGTTGCGGTACGCCAAAGGCCACATCATACTTATGAATCGACTTGAGTACCAACAAACTATAGCTAAAGGTACCAATAAACGCCCCTAAGACAAACTGGTTTGGTGTGTCTGTCAAAAAGTTGCGTAATAGCCGTGGGCCAAACTGGGAGGAGGCCATCGAAAGGACGGCGATAGTAATTGAGAACGTCGTACCAGCAACGCCCAATACAGCGCCAGCAATCGAGGTCATGATGGCGCGCGCCGCATCGTCATCACCCGTAAAAGCAAAGGTAATCTCTCGAACGGTCTCGCGGTCAAAGTGCTGATCTATCGTCACCAATACCGGCGCCAGTAAGATGCCGGCGATGACGCAAGCAGTTGGAATAAACCAATAAGAGCCGATCAACTCCTGCCACAAGTTTCTTAAACGATCGGGCAGGTCAGCCAATGTCTGTAACGACCAAAGCTGCGAAAACGCCTTCATTCTCTGCACTGCAAATAAGAGTAGTCGCTTAAGAAAGCCATTTTCAGGGTGTTTGTCCAATGTTCGCGCTCCAAAAATGACTAATGACTGACGAGATCGTATATAGTGAATCTATTTTAAAACAGGTATCGTCCTACAAGGATTCATTGTCCTTGCTTGCCGCGTCTACGCCCTATAGCTGGTTCAAAATAAAATGGTGATAAATTTAAGCGTAACGCTGGAGTAATCTTTTGACTATTTATTACCTTATCATATAAATAATAACGATGAAAAATTTAGTAAAAATAAGCCCCTATCATAGGAGCTTATTTTATCTATTTTAGCAAACTAATTTTTATTATTAGAGCCGTGTTTAGGGTTGTCCGCTTCGGTGATGATTGTGCTTTTGTGTCCCCATCTGCTGGTTTGTGGAGACGGCGGCGTTTTTGGGTCTATAGGAATGATGATTTCATTATCATGTGCATCACATTCAACCTTACTGTCCTTGTCATAAGCGGCTGGATCAAAGTGCGGGGTCGCTGTTGTATCAATTGACTGTCGAGCTAAGCTTTTAGGAGCGGCTCGCGATGTTTTTCTAAATTCAGGTTTTTTAAATAAAGGGTGTTGGGTGTTTTTATTCGTGCCTTTATCATCAGGGTTTTTGCGCGGTTCAGCGTTAGTAAAGATAACATTCAACGGCAAGTCTAGCTGCTGCTTAGCATACGCTTCTGTGTGCTCAAAACGATCTACCAGTAAGCTGAGCCAAAGTTTTTGGTCTTCCACTCTCATCTCATCGAGCTCGTCTTTGATCGGCAAAGGGTAGGGTAGAGTGCGATAAAAATCCCACAATGTCATCTTGCTCAAGTCTTTTTTGAGTACATAGTCCTCATCTTCGGTCATGGTGATGAGGTTGCTGTCTTGGAGGTAGTTGATATAGGTGTACCATTTGGGTAGCTCTTTGCGGCCCAACACATTGCGCAGGGCTTGCTCACTGACCGCTTCGCCTTTTAGATGATGGGTGTACACAAGGTTTAACATATCGAGCAAGCTGAGCAGTGGATGGCGCGGGTAGACTTCTTCGGTCTCAAAAATCGTCAAGGTATAGCTGATCTCAACGCCTAACAAAATCAAATTCCAAGACAGGTATATCCATAACAAAAAGATAGGCAAGGCGGCAAAAGCTCCGTAAATGGCCTCATAGCTGGTAAAGTTTGCCATCACTGTGCCAAACAGATGCTTCATCAGCTCAAAGATAATCGTCACAAAGACCCCAGCGATGGCTGCATTTTTTGCGGGCACACGGGCTTTGGGAATAAACCAATACATCCCTATAAAGCCGGCCATGGTGATACCAACCGACACCACTTGTACCCAAAACCCCCAATCAATACCGTAGCCTGCTATTTGGCGATTTAAAAAACTCAAGCTTTGTACCGTGCTTGAAGCGATAAACGCCGTACCCAGCACCATAGGCCCCAAGGTCACAATCGTCCAATAGCGCAGCAGACTCTTTATACCACCTGAGCGGCTCTCCACCCGCCAGATTTGATTAAAGGCACGCTCAATGGTGGTCAAGGTCATGATGGTGGTAAAGAATAGCACCATGGCGCCGATGATGGTAAGGTTCGATGATTTTTCGGCGAAGTCATTGATATACTCACTGACTTGCATGCTCGATTGCGGCAACAAGTTGCTATAAATGACCTCGTATATCTGCGCTCTGACGGATGCCAGTGCCGGTACAGAGGACAATATCATGAGCAAAACGGTCAATACAGGCACGATCGACAGCATGGTGGTATACGTAAGGGAGGCGGCTTTTTGCTGGCAGTTGTCTTCAAAAAAGTGCCGCGTCAAAAACCGTAAAAACTGGAACCAGCGCTGATGTAAAAATGGGAGTCTTTTGCTTAAGTTTTCCATAGTGACCATTTAGCAGGAAGTAGAGAGACAATAGTGTAACAAAGATGCGTCGTTATCATCTGCCGTTTAATTGTGTCAAAATGCACAGCGGCTCTTTGATAAGGCATTACGTAGGCGTGGCTGGAGTAAGTGGTCGTAAAATAGTCGTCAGCTGGTTTGCATGTCGGTGAATGACTGGGGCATAATGAGCACATCATCGCATCGCCTATCGCAGGCGATATCGTTATTGATCGATAAATAATGATATATAGATAATACTATCAATGATTTTATGAGGAAGGACGGTTAATGAGTCAGGCCAACCCTTACGTTTTGGTGCTTTATTATTCAAATTATGGCACGACAAAGACATTAGCCTACGCCATCGCTCAAGGGATCGAAGAGGCTGGGATGACAGCGCGCATCCGTACAGTGCCGACCGTCGCGCCTGAGACCACGGCCAGCAAACCTGCGATTCCTGATGAGGGCGATCTGTATTGCACCATGGACGATCTCAAAGACTGTAGCGGCCTTGCACTCGGTAGCCCCACCCACTTTGGCAATATGGCCGCGCCCATGAAATACTTTTGGGACAATACGGTCACGCTCTGGCTGGCGGGAAACCTACAAAACAAGCCTGCCTCGGTATTTACGGCGACAGGTTCGATGCATGGTGGCCAAGAGTCCACATTGCTCACGATGATGTTGCCATTGATGCATCACGGTATGATAATCGTTGGGGTACCGTATGCTGAACCTGCATTAAATCGGACGCATCGCGGCGGGACGCCTTATGGTGCCAGTCATGTGAGCGGTGCATTACATGACCAGCCAGTCTCTGATGATGAGCGCGAGCTCGGTATCGCTCAAGGTCGGCGTTTGGCGATTAGTGCTCGCGCATTGGCGCAGGCCAATTGGCAACGATAAACGGCTTTTGTCTTCTACTACCTTTGTCTTTTACTATACTGTCAGTAGCCCCCAACTGTCGCTGCTGTGAATGAGGAAACCTGTATCTATAATGGCTACCAACCGCTCTGATAGCGACACCCATAGCAACGCGCCAACTGTAGAGTCTGGGCGCGCGGCCACCCCGCAAAAACCTATTACGCCCATGCGTCAGCGCTTGATGATGACGTGGCTGATTTGGTTGGTGTATAGACTGCTTGGGTTGCCCATCTTGATCAATGTGTTTAATGCCAGTCGCCCTGATATTGTGGGCGGTATCGCATGGCAAGCACTATGGCTTTTGCCAGCTTTTATACTGACGCCATGGATCGTGCGCGGGCGCTCGCCTTATGCGTTATTGGTCGGTAGTATGTTTACTCTAGTATATTTGGGCGCAAGTGGCGTGGTGCTGTTTACTCGCGCGTATGGCAGCAGCTGGGCGGAAATAGCGGTATATCTGTTTGATTTTGTATTGTTGTTTGCCATCAATGTTTGGCTGTTTATTTTACTAAAACGCTTGCCGTCGATGAATAATGTCGTCAAGAAGCCGCGCGCTCGCTAGATTGGTTTTTTACCTCTGCTGTTGGCATAAAAGATATTAGGTCACAAAAAGATTGGATAACAAAAAGCGGCACTCTCATGTAGAGTACCGCTTTTTTTATAAGGCTCGCTCAGCGTCAAGTGAGCGATAAGCTGAAAATTAATTGACCTTAGTCAGCTCTAGATCCATCTTTTTACCATCGTTAATCTGACTGACTTTTATGGGCAAATAATCCAAGCTCGGTGCTAACCAAAAACTGGTTGAGCGGTCATTGTCGTCATGAATACGGTCAATACGGACAGTATCAAAGGTACCGGCTGGCACCGTGATTTTGGTATTGCCCGATTTTTTAAATGGTGTTTTTTCTACCTTGTCTTTTTTGGCCATGTAGTAGTTACCAGAGAACTTACCGTTTAGTAAATCTTGACGAATTTGCACTTCAAGACTTAAGTCATCAAAGGCTTGCTGCGCCATATCCATGGTCATGGTTTTGCCTTTATAGGTACTGGTGACTTTTTTGCTGCTTGGGTTAAAGCTTAGCTTGTGCGTACGGCCAAGACCCAGCAGTTTATAAGTGGTGCTGGCCTGCGTCGGAATGACGTTGTTGCCTTTGATGGTAAAGGTACTGCTTTGCGACGCATTGGCAACACCTGCCACCCGTGCTTTGACATTATACTTCCAAGTATTGCCCGATTTGCCTAGCGTACGGGTGGCGGTGCCTTTGTATTTATCTTCTACCGTAAAGCTATAATTGGCACTAGAGGGCTGGACGGTTTTGGCGCTAGCGAGGGTGGGTGCGGTCATACTCAAGGCTCCAATAGCAGCAATGCTCACGCCTGTGGTGAAGGCGGACAATACTGTCGACTTGCTGCGGGCGGGGTTGTTAATGTTAGATTTAGATCTAAAGCTCATGGATAGTCCTTAATACATTCTGTTTATCACTGTCTGTTTAACATTGATTGAGCAGTGGTAACTTATTGCTATTATTATGATCTCAGAGACTATGATGGTCATACTCTATTACACTTTCAAGGCAGGTACTCCCAAGTGACGTTTGCCTCTTGTAGTCAATGTTGCTAGCCACGCGGTCGCCCTATCTGTACGTAACTTGCTGTAAAACCAGTAAAGCACAGCGCTGCCTACAAAGTTGCCCAATAAGGCTGCCTGATAGCTAGGGCGTGTCCTCAATTCAATCGATAGCCATCTAAATGGGCTAAAAATGGCTAAATCTGGCCAAACGGTGTCAAATAGCTGACTAATATCTCGATATTACTTGCGCTATCTTCCTTGTTTGACGGCGATTTATCTCATTTTTGTCGCCATTTTTAAAATGAGGACACGCCCTAATATACGAACAGGATAAAAAATTCTTGTAAATTTTTGGTTTTTACACTTGAAGCAAACTCCCCCTGCCCCCACTTTTTGATACAAGCTCAAAGCTTATCTATGAGATGTCACTTTTTGGTCACATTTCTTATAGATACTGGTTTTGAGACCATTAATTCAAATAAACCCTTTAACGTTATAACCAACTTTTGGAGTCATATCGATGAACATTCGTCCTTTACATGACCGTATCGTCGTTCGCCGCGTAGAAGAAGAGCAAAAGACTGCTGGTGGTATCTTGCTACCTGGTTCGGCACAAGAAAAACCATCACAAGGTGAAGTGTTGGCAACAGGCAATGGTCAGATTCGTGACAATGGCGACATTCGCGCGTTAGATGTAAAAGCTGGTGACAAAGTATTGTTCGGTCAATATGCTGGTCAAACCGTGAAAGTTGACGGCGAAGAACTACTTATTATGAAAGAGTCTGATGTATTGGGTGTGCTAGAAGGCTAGTCCTTTTGAGTATGATTGAGTACTCAGCATATCTTTGACCATAGGCGTCTGTAATGACCTGTATTTAATGACGCTCATTTAAAACGTCAAGCTGGTCAATACACTTTCGACTCATTTAAATGTATTTTTATACTTATAATAATGGAGTAAATTAACATGGCAAAAGATGTAAAATTCGGTATTGATGCTCGCACGCAAATGATGGACGGTGTCAATGTTTTGGCAAACGCCGTAAAAGTCACGCTAGGCCCTAAAGGTCGCAACGTGGTGATCGACAAGTCTTTTGGCGCACCAACCATCACCAAAGACGGTGTGTCGGTTGCCAAAGAGATTGAGCTTGAAAACAAATTTGAAAACATGGGCGCACAATTGGTTCGTGAAGTCGCGAGCCGCACCAACGATGTCGCTGGTGACGGTACCACGACGGCAACCGTATTGGCTCAGTCGATCTTGCAAGAAGGCATGAAGTCTGTCGCTGCTGGCATGAACCCAATGGATCTCAAGCGCGGTATCGACAAAGCAGTACGCGAAGCGGTTAAAGAGATTCATAATCTATCTACCCCAGCTGATGATCACAAAGCAATCGCCCAAGTAGGTTCTATCTCTGCCAACTCAGACACCAAAATCGGTGAGCTGATCTCGCAAGCGATGGAAAAAGTCGGTAAGCAAGGCGTTATCACGGTTGAAGAAGGCTCAAGCTTTGAAGATACCCTGGAAGTGGTCGAAGGTATGCAGTTTGACCGTGGTTATATCAGCCCATACTTTGCCAACAAGCAAGATAGCTTAACTGCTGAATTTGAAAACCCATATATCCTATTGGTTGACAAAAAAATCAGCAACATCCGTGAAATCGTGCCACTACTTGAGCAAGTGATGCAGCAAAGCAAGCCATTGCTAATCATTGCTGAAGACGTAGAAAACGAAGCATTGGCTACGCTAGTGGTCAACAACATGCGTGGCGGCCTAAAAACTTGTGCCGTCAAAGCACCAGGTTTCGGTGATCGTCGTAAAGCCATGCTAGAAGATATCGCAACGCTCACTGGTGGTACGGTCATCTCTGAAGAGATTGGTCTGAGCCTTGAGACTGCGACTATAGAGCAATTGGGTACCGCGAAAAAAGTCACTGTTGGTAAAGAAAACACCGTCATCGTCGATGGTGCTGGCAACAAAGCCGACATCGATAATCGTGTTGAATCTATCAACCGTCAAATCGCAGAGTCTACCTCTGACTATGATAAAGAAAAGCTACAAGAGCGTGTGGCCAAACTGTCAGGCGGCGTAGCCGTTATCAAAGTCGGCGCAGCGACTGAAACAGAAATGAAAGAGAAAAAAGACCGCGTTGACGATGCGCTACATGCCACTCGCGCTGCGGTTGAAGAAGGTGTCGTCCCTGGTGGCGGTGTTGCATTAGTCCGTGCGATGAGTGCCTTGTCTGACTTAACTGGCGACAACGACGACCAAAACGCAGGTATCAACATCCTACGCCGCGCGATGGAAGCACCACTTCGTCAAATCGTCACCAACGCAGGCGAAGAAGCGTCAGTGGTCGTCAATGAGGTGAAAGGCGGTAGCGGTAACTATGGCTATAACGCTGCGAGTGGCGAGTATGGCGATATGCTAGAGATGGGTATCCTTGACCCTGCCAAAGTATCACGCTCAGCATTAGAAAACGCCGCCTCTGTTGCAGGCCTCATGCTCACGACTGAAGCGATGATTACTGATCTGCCAGAAGGTGATGACCCAATGGCTGCTATGGGCGGCGCTGCTGGTGGAATGGGCGGTATGGGTGGAATGGGCGGCATGATGTAACTCTACTTCTGCTACAAAGCGATTTCTCTTTGTCAGACGCGCTCAATGTACAATAGGTACTATTTTCGCTCGTCTTCCTTGATAAATCGCTTTTCGCTGAAAGTATGAATAATATCACGTACCTGTAAAATCTAGTCCAAATAAAACCCCCGATAGGCTGAGCTTATCGGGGGTTTTTTTATGCAAGATAAGTATGTTTTGGCTAAAAGATTACGCATCTGCCTCATCACGACGAAATGTCCACGTTTTGTCGTCAGACAGCTCATCGACATAGTAATATCCCGCCAAATCAAACTGCTTTAACTGCTCAGCTTTGGTCAGTTTATGGTCAGCAGCATATTTCACCATCAATCCACGGGCTTTTTTGGCATAAAAGCTAATCACTTTATAGTTGCCATTTTTCTCATCCTCAAATCTGGGCGTGATAACCTTAGCATTTAATGCCTTCTTTTTTACCGACTTAAAATACTCATTAGACGCTAAATTAATCAATACCTTGTCTTCGCTATCAGCCATGCGTGCATTGATAACATCAGTCACTTCCTCGCCCCAAAACTCATATAGGTTGTCACCGCGCTCATTTTTCAGCTTAGTACCCATCTCTAAGCGATACGGCTGAATCAAATCTAGTGGTTTCAATACGCCATACAGCCCCGACAAAATACCTAAGTGCTCGTTGATGTAGATGGCAGTGTCCTTGTCCATACCATACATATCCAGACCTGTATAAACATCACCATCAAATAGATAAGCGGCAGGTTTGGCATTTTTGGTGGTAAAAGGTTTGTCGTTATCCCATTGCCACTGCTGGTTGCGCGCCGCATTGAGCTGCGCCAGATCATCCGAGATACTCATCAGCGCTTGCAAATCAACCGGCTCTTTTGTCTTTAGTATTTTCATTAGTGCCTGTGCGTGGTCAATCAGCTCAGGCTGGCTATAGTAGTTGCCTAGGTTGACAGGGATATCGTCTGTTTCATTTAAAGACTTGGCAGGAGAGAGTAAAAAATACATGGCTAATCCTTATTCTGTGAAATCAATGATCTGTCTATCGCGGTGTCAAGTACTCTGATTATACCTTATATGCAATTTTAACGTGATTTGACGTCATGATTGAGGAGGTTTGCTGCTTAACTGACAAAAAAGCAAACATTTGAAAGGGCGTTAAGATGACCAGTAGGCTATATTCGGCAAGGGGTTAGCTTTCGTAGAAAAATAAAAGTTGTTAATATAACAATAAAAGTTATCCAGATGGTGTAAATGCCTAACTTTTAATTTTACTTGTTGGTCACCATTAGGCAATGAAAGTTGCCGGATGATGTCTCTATAATAAAAAGACATGATGGCGATGTAGTCGTCATTTATTAAATTGATAGCCTTTGGTCAAAATCTTGAACCAACAACGACCAAAGGTTTTTTTGTCCCCTGTGCTTTTTAAATGTGCGTTGAGGGTATTAAAGGTAGTCATTGAGACGTAAATAAAGTCATTAGACGTAAGTAAGGAGACGGTATGAAAATCGGTGTAATCAGTGCAGATATCGCAAGCGAGAGCCGTGTCGCGCTAACCCCAGACGCGGTCAAAAAACTGCGTAAGCTTGGGTTTGAGGTCGTCATCCAGTCAGGTGCAGGGCAGGCAGCCTACTATGCTGATGCGCTGTATCAGGCGGCAGGAGCCGACATTGCCAGCAGCAGCGCCGAGGTGATTGCCCAGTCTCAAATTATTACCACCATTCACGACTTGCCCGCCGAAGTAGCAGAGCATTTGAGTGCAGGCCAAATCGTCGTCGGTATGCTAGACCCTTACCGCAATACGCAGCTAGACACGTATGCTGCTAAAGGCGTTACGGCCTTTGCGATGGAGCTATTGCCTCGCACACTGTCACGCGCCCAAAACATGGATGTGCTGTCGTCACAAGCCAACCTTGCAGGCTACAAAGCAGTGCTGCTGGCGGCCAATGAATACTCGCGTCCATTTCCGATGTTTATGACCTCGGCAGGGACAGTAAAACCCGCCAAAGTGGTGATCTTGGGCGTCGGTGTTGCAGGGTTACAAGCCATCGCGACAGCCAAGCGTTTGGGCGCGGTGGTAGAAGCCAGTGATCTGCGCCCTGCCGCAAAAGAGCAGGTGGAATCGCTGGGCGGTAAATGGCTGGATGTGCCAATGAGTGACGACGAAGCACAAAAAGCCAAAGCGACGGGCGGCTATGCGTGGACGCCATCAGAGCAATATATCAAAGACCAAGCTGCAGTCGTCGACAAAGCATTAAGCAATGCCGATATTGTCATTACCACAGCACAAATCCCTGGTCGTCAAGCTCCGCGCTTAGTCCATCAGGCAACCCTTGCCAAAATGAAAGCCGGCTCGGTGCTGATCGATATGGCAGCTGGAACGGGCGGTAACGTCGAGGGCAGTGCGCCAAATGAGACTGTCACCACAGACAATGGCGTACGTATCGTTGGCGCGGCCAATATTCCATCAATGCTTGCGGCGCAGTCTTCAGACTTGTATGCCAATAACCTTGTCAACTTTATCACCACCTTAATTGCACCAGCTGCTACAGATGACGCGTCAGCAAACAAACTGGCACTGAACTTAGATATGGAAGATGAGATTCAGGGTGCACTGGCAGTGACCCACGACAACCAAGTGCGCTTGGCCAAACGCTAGCCCTTGCTGGTTGCCATACATTTGCCAGACACGAATAAATTTTTAGGAGGATAAGATGATTGCCACCATTTTAGCGGCAGCGCCTGCCGGTGCAGCCATGAGTAGCACACCATTTGTCGCGATTTTTACCGTATTTGTACTCGCTATCTTTGTTGGATATTACGTCGTCTGGGGCGTGACCCCAGCGCTACATACGCCATTGATGGCGGTGACCAACGCCTTATCAAGTATCGTGATCGTCGGTGCGATGCTACAGACTATCCATATCGACGGCTCGATGTTTACCCCGACCAGTTTGCTTGGTGCTTTTGCGGTATTTTTGGCCAGTATCAATATCTTTGGTGGTTTTGCGGTGACTGAACGTATGCTCGCGATGTTTAAGCCCAAAGCAAAAAAAGCGCCAGTAGCAACATCTGAAAATGGAGGTGATGCATGAGCGATTTAACCCAATTTATTGCCACCAATGCAGATTGGTTTTATTTAGTCGGCGCTATCCTCTTTGTTTTAACGTTACGCGGATTGTCGAGTCCAAAGACAGCGATTCGTGGCAACCGCTTTGGTATGGCAGCGATGGCAATTGCTGTTATCACTACCTTTTTCTTAGCAGAAGGCCCTGTGCTGTGGTTAATCATCGGTGCGATGATCTTAGGTGCCATCGTCGGCATGTGGAAAGCAAAAACCGTCGCGATGACGCAGATGCCAGAAACCGTAGCGTTGATGCATTCATTCGTCGGTTTGGCAGCGGTTGCGATTGCCCTTGCGACGGTATTACACACTGAGCAAGAACATGGCGCGGTTGCCCGTGTTGAGCTATTTATTGGTTGCTTTATCGGTGCGATTACTTTTTCTGCCTCTGTCTTTGCTTTTGGTAAACTGGCAGCAAAAAGCTGGGCAAAAACAATCTCTGGCGGCTGGGTAAAACCTGTCCAAGCCTTGCTGTTTATAGCGATGATTGGGTTTGGCGGGGTGTATTTTGTCACGGATTCCTTGCCTGCGTTTTATGCGATGACAGTGATTGCAGTGATCTTTGGCTGGATGTGGATTGCGCCTATCGGCGGCGGTGATATGCCAGTGGTCGTGTCGCTACTGAACTCATTTTCAGGTTGGGCGGCAGCAGGTATTGGCTTTACGCTGGGCAACTCAATGCTTATTATCGCAGGTTCGCTCGTCGGTTCCTCAGGTGCGATTTTGTCTTATATCATGTGTAAAGCCATGAACCGCTCTCTACTAAACGTTTTGTTTGGTGGTATGGGCACGTCAGCGGCCGCTGCAGGCGGTGATGATGGCGCACCAAAAACATACAAATCAGGCTCAGCAGAAGACGCAGGGTTCCTTATGTCCAATGCCAGCAATGTGGTCATCGTACCAGGTTACGGTATGGCACAAGGCCGCGCGCAAAACGCGGTAAAAGAATTGTACGAGCTATTAAAAGACGAAGGTGTCAACGTTCGCTTTGCTATTCATCCTGTTGCTGGTCGTATGCCAGGGCACATGAACGTACTATTAGCAGAAGCCGACGTGCCTTATGACGATATTCTAGAGATGGATGAGATTAATTCCGACTTTGCCAGTACCGATGTGGTCTTGGTCATCGGTGCCAACGACGTCGTCAACCCGTCAGCAAAAGACGATCCGACATCTCCTATCTTTGGTATGCCCATTTTAGAAGCCAACAAAGCGCAAACGGTGATGGTCATCAAGCGTTCGATGAGCACCGGCTATGCAGGTCTTGATAACAGCCTCTTCTATATGGACAAAACCATGATGATCTTTGGCGATGCCAAAAAGATGGTCGAAGAGATGGTACGTAGTATTAATGGCGGCGGTCATTAATCGCTAAAATCAGCTTTTCAGCACAAGTTTTGAGTATGTTTTCTTAAATAAAAAAGTCACTTAGGTGGCTTTTTTGCGTTAAGGTAAGCCATCTTTCTATTCAGTTAGACTTTATACAAAATCAAAATTAAGAGAGTCATTTATGAACATGTTACTGCGCTTTTTTATTATGGTTAGTTTGCTTAAGCAGCAGCTTGATAAACAGTCAGTAAAACAGCGTCTGAGCGCCGAGATGTTGGCTGCACCGATAGTACGTCAATACCGTGTCTTGCCGCACGATATGGGGTTTCGCGATCATCTGCCCAATTATCGTTATTTGTCCTTTATAGAATTAAACATCACCAACTGGCTGATGACTTGCTGTCATCAAAAGGGAATAAAAAATCTTGGCTGGATTATCGCCATGCAAGAGATGGTCTATCTTAAAGAGATTAAATTTCTAAATAAAATGACAGTAAATAGCGTGCTTGTCGGTTGGGATACAAAATACGTGTATTTTGAAACGCGGTTTTTTGTCAAACATCAACTGATGGGTATTGGTATGACGAAGTTTGTCTTGACCGATAAAAAAGGTAAGTGTGCGCCGGCGGTATTGGATATGCTCGGCGAGCAGACCAATGACGTCATCGACTCATGGAATGCGCATCAAGTAGCGATTAAATCTGTAAAGTCTGCCAAATAGGCTGATTAATCAAAGCCGTTTGTATAAAGAACTTGGCTATAATCAGTTAGCGAAGTTTGGTACGATGTAGGCTGCTAAATCGTCGATAAGAGAACTGACAAAAGAGCTGACAGGCGACCGCGCCACTCAACGTAATATTTTTAACTCACATAAGCTAAGGAGCTAACATGACCCCGCAAAAACTAAAATGGACAGACAGCCTCGATATCGCCATTGAGCTTTATGAGAAGTTTCCAGAGGTCGACCCGCAGTACATTCGTTTTACGGATTTGCACCGCTGGGTGACTGAGCTTGAAGGCTTTGATGATGATCCGCAGCGCTCAAACGAAGGCATTTTAGAAGCCATTCAGATGAATTGGATCGATGAAGCCGATTAAGGCGATTTTCTTCTTTAACAGTACATCCAATAACAATAAAAGAGAGCAACAGGGCAGGCAGCATCATGACGTCTCAAATTAAAGAGTTAGCCGAAGCGATAGCGTGTAAGGGTATTAGCATTCGTACCACCAATCACGCTGAGATTAGCCACGACACTGCCAAGCTTGGTAGATTGTGGCAGAAGTTTTACCAGAATTACGCAGGACAGTTGCCTGAAGGCGAAGATATTTACGGTATCTATCATAACTACGAAAGCGATGACTTGGTAGGGGCCTTTGACGTGGTGGCCAGTTGGGAGGTGACGGGTGAAGCAGAGGCATCAAGCGCGCCTAATCCTGCAGGTGACTTGGTCGCGGTAAATATTCCTGCAGGCAAGTATTTGGTTTTCTCTGAAACAGGCAATATGCCTAATACCGTCATGAATGCATGGGAAAAGGCATGGGAGTACTTTAATGATCCAAACTGTGAACACACTCGCAACTTTGATGTAGACTTTGAGCACTATATCGATGGGAATTTAGAGTACGGCCAAGTCGACCTTTATATAGGTATTAAATAAAGCCGTAACTATAGTCAATCCTAAATAAAACAGATAAATTATATATCAAGGTGGCACTGGTCTAAATTTTCCTTGCGTGCTGTGCCTACGCTGCTCGATGCTGCGTAAAGTTTATCCCAGTCCCACTGTATCGTTTTTATACTGAAATCACTATAGCTAACAACTTAAATGAGTTTTGAGCCAAAGCCACCCATAAAAAAGCGCCAGTCATCTAAGACTCGCGCTTTTTTACTTTTCGGTTTTATCTACACAGTTACTCTAATAATAAATTCTCCAAAATACCTTCATAAATCTGTGCAAGTTTACCCAAATCATCGACTTCGACCTTTTCATCTACTTGATGAATCGTCGCATTACGTACGCCAAGCTCGACCACTTGCGCACCAGTCGGCGCGATAAAGCGTCCATCGGACGTACCGCCTGATGTCGATAGCGTCGTGTCTGTACCTGTGACTGACTTGATCGCATTTTGACAGGCTGAAACCAGCTTGCCTTCAGGGGTCAAGAATGGCTGACCAGATAATTTCCATTGGATATCATAACTGGCTTTGCTATCAGCAAAATGCTTATCGAAAATGGCATGTGTTTTTGCTTTGAGTTCTTCTTCACTGGTTTCGGTCGAGAAGCGGAAGTTAAAGACGACCTCTAAGGTTTCGGGGATGACATTGGTTGCGCCTGTGCCACCGTTGATATTTGATATTTGCAATGAGGTGGCTGGGAAATAGTCATTGCCATTATCCCATGCGGTAGAGGTCAATTCAGCAAGCGCAGACATCGCCGCATGAATAGGATTACAGGCCAAATGTGGATAGGCAACATGACCTTGCTTGCCAGTGACCGTCAACACCGCACCCAACGAGCCGCGGCGGCCATTTTTGATGACATCGCCTAGCGTATCAGTGCTTGACGGCTCACCAACGAGACAATAAGTAATTTTTTCTTGACGAGCCTCTAAGGTTTCAATGACTTTCACCGTGCCATTGATAGAGGGGCCTTCTTCATCTGAAGTGATTAAAAAGGCAATCGAGCCATTGTGCTCAGGGTGACTCGCGACGAAACGCTCGGCGGCAATGGTAAAGGCTGCAATGCCCGTTTTCATATCTGCCGCACCGCGCGCCCAGAGATAGCCATCTTTTATGGTTGGGGTAAAGGGCGGGTAAGTCCAGTTTTTTTCGTCACCCGTCGGTACGACGTCGGTATGGCCAGCAAAACATATCACAGGGTCGGCTGTACCGCGGCGTGCCCAGAGGTTTTTGACTTCCGCACGCTCGCCGCTTTGTTCTTTATTACCATAATACATAAACTCGCAGTCAAAGCCCGCTTGCGCTAGGCGAGACGACAAAATATCTTGGCAGCCATCATCATCTGGAGTGACGGAAGGGCGCTCAAGCAAAGCGATGCTTAAGTCCAGTGTTTGCTGCTGATGAGTCATGTTTTGATTGTGAGTGTCAGACATGAAAAAACCTTTTTATTATAAAGTGAGAGGATAAGATTTTGGATTAAAGACTAGGGTATGTTGAACATTCAGCCATGGTACAAGTCGTAGCGGCTTATGATAGATTTATACCTTTTACATACTATCTTCAATAAACGGCACCAAACCATCTCGGCGCATCCATGTTGCGATAGAGTAGCGTTGCCGATGAGCGATTTGTACTTGATGTTGCAGATCACTGTCGAAGATAATGAGTCTATTAGCAACTGGCATTACTTCATGGTGCGTGCCATGCTTATCAACGACTTCTAGCGCACCGCCGTCAGTCGCTCCCCAATCATCATTGAGATAAAACACCGCCGAGATCACCCGTTCATCACGCCCAGCAGGGTTGTCGCTGTGCCATTGATAGCCGAAGCCAATCGGATAGCACGCATAATGTGCTTCGCTATGGCGAATACCCGCGAATAAGCTACGATTAAACAAAGTCGCTAGCGCGTTGATACTTTGCAGATAATAGTAGCCTGCAAAGAAGTTCGCGGTGATCCAGCGTATTCTATCACCGCGAATATCACTGATACGAATGCCAGCGGTTAGCGCCGCATCACGATAGTCAATAAAACCACTTTCAGCCTGTAGCGCAAGTAATGCGGTCTTATTAAATACATTATCAATAGTGAGCCAGCCATCAGTGACAAATGTATCAAGCTGCTTATCCGTCAGCCTATCTTCCCAGCTGACTGCAAAATCAGACAGTTGCAGTACCTGCTGGGTAGGCGCGTCTTGGTCGTCGTTATGACTGTCTGGAGATAGTAACGGAGGGTTATCCTGTCCTATCGGATGATCGACCACCAGCTTTGTCACATTTAGGTTGCTAATAATATTAGTCATCTCACCTCGTTATTATTAATCAGCTGGCATTCAAAGCCCTTTTATTAAGAGCATTTACCAAAACCACATTATCTTTTACGCTGCCTATGCTACCATAGATGCAATTTTTCTTACTTTAAACTTTTGAGATTATGAACTATAAACACGCTTATCACGCTGGTAACTTTGCTGATGTGGTAAAACACATTTTATTGGTGCAATTGCTTAATCAGCTAAGCCAAAAAAACAAACCCTTTTATGCGCTCGACGCTTACGGTGGTCGCGGTCTTTATTCACTCAGCAGTGAAGAAGCGCGCAAAACTGGTGAAGCCGAGGGCGGCATCAAAGCATTGTTGAAGCTTGATGACACCAAAATGGCACAAGCCCCAGCGGCTGTCAAAGACTATCTAGCAGGCATCAAGCAAGCCAAAGCCACTTATGATAATAAAGTCTACCCAGGTTCGCCATGGTGGATCGCCCATCATATCGAAAAAAACCCAGACACTGGCGTACGCGGCGAAGCGTTTGAGGCCAAAGCCAGCGAGTATGACGCGCTCAACTACCAATTGTACAAACTGCCCATTGGCATTCATCATCGTGATGCGTTTGAAGGCGTCACCGCTGTGATTCCGCCAGCCGAGCGCCGCGGTCTTATCTTTCTTGATCCTCCTTATGAGCAAGAGCATAAAGACTTTACGCGTCTGATCAACTTACTCGTCGCCGCCTATAATAAATGGCCACAAGGCACATATGCACTGTGGTTCCCGATCAAAAACATCGAAGCCGTTGAGCTGTTTTACAAAAAACTCAAGCGTACCGAGATGAGACGTCAGCTGGTCTGTGAGCTAAATATCTATCCAAATGATGTCGCCGTGGGTCTCAATGGCACAGGTTTGCTCGTCATCAATCCGCCATGGCAATTCGATAGTCATGCCCGTGAGATATTGCGCTTTTTGCAGCCTGCTCTAAAAGTAGCTGATGCGCCAGAGCTGACACCTGATAGTGCCACCAATGTCCGCTGGCTAGTTGGCGAATAAGGATACCGTTATGACGACTGAGCAACCATCTCACCATAGTTTAAATGATAATGCCGCAACTCAGCCGCCTTTTGTTGACGAGCATGAGTTCAATATTCGCATGGCGGATAATGATAATTACGATGGCTTAACGTTTGAGGTGATTGAGACAGAAGTTACAGAGGGTCAGCCGGTGGTCAGCCGCGGTGTCTATTTGGCCCCCAATTTGATTACCACCTTGTCGTTGTTGTCTGGCTTTTATTCGATTTTGGCCAGTACCCAAGGATCGTTTTACAAAGCCTCACTGGCTATATTTTTGTCAGCGATTTTAGATGGTGCTGATGGCCGCGTCGCACGCATGCTCAATGCGCAAAGCCCCTTTGGCGAGCAGTATGACTCTCTAGCAGATATGCTGGCCTTTGGGGTTGCGCCTGCGATTTTAGTATATAGTTTTGCGTTGCAGCCGCTAGGCCGCATTGGTATTGGCTGTGCTTTTGTTTTTACCGCTTGCGCCGCTTTTCGTCTAGCGAGGTTTAACGTACAGATAGGCGAAGTTGATAAAAAATACTTTGTCGGTTTGGCCAGTCCACTGGCGGCTATATTGGTCACGTCCGCTGTCATGGTCGCGGTCGATCATAATGAGTGGGTCGGACAGTATGATACAGCTATTATACTCTTGTTTGCGGTGTGGGTTGTTATCTGTGGTCTGCTGATGGTCAGCAATGTCAAATACTATAGCTTTAAAGAGTTTGATAAAAAGAAAGTCCCATTTGTGGTACTTATCATTGGAGTGTTGATCATGAGCATCGTTCTCTATGACATTCCTGTTGGTATTTTAGCCATTGGCATTCTCTATGCGTTATCGGGCATTTTTACGACGATTAAAGCAAAAGCAAAAAGTTAGAGCTGCCTTTAGGCTTTGTATCCAGGGATTTACCGATAGGTAGATCCCCTTTTTATGTCTTTAAGCACGGTATTAAGCTCAAGGATATAGACTGAGATATAGTCGATACACTCTAAAAATGTCATAGCGCTACTGGGATGAATTTTGCGCAGCCTCTGGGAACGCAGCACGCAAGTAAAATTTATACCAGTAGCGCGTTTAAATCCATAACAGTTTTACATT
>NZ_CAJHBJ010000005.1:0-119125 GCF_904846595.1 Psychrobacter sp. HII-4
CTATGTCTGCTTCTGCCAATTTGCTGTGACGACCTCGACGATGACGATCGTAGAGACTTTCAAGTCCTCGTTCATAATATCGCTTCAATGTCCGTCTGGCAGTTTCAGGATGTATGCAGAGGTCTTTAGCAATATCGTTAGTGGCTTTGCCCATACTATATTGGTATAAGATGAGCAGGCGTAGTCGGGCTCTGGGATTGCGCTCAGTCTTTGAGTGTTTGCCAAAGTCATGGTCTTCTAGGTTATGTATTGGTATAGTCATAAGTGGATTATACTATATATTTTGGGTTTGGTATAATATAAAGATAAAAAGTAAAATTTCCTTCATACGGTTTTTTAGCCTTTAAGACTGTCAAATTTATATTATGTGATCAAACTACTCTAAATAATTGGAAAGAGGATAATAGCTATGAATAACCAACATGAATGGGGCGCTAAAGAAAAAAGTATCGCTCAAATTATTGAGGAATTAAATACTTTTGAAGATCAAGAATTGATGGTTATGGTCTCAAGCGACGGCGGAAAGACATTGAAACCTGTTAAGCTACTTGGCAAAGAATTTGATAAAGACAATAAAGCGTATTGCACCCTGTTTATTTAAGTGTGTTAACCCTCATTAAGCCAGTCCGTTATTAGATGCTCAATAAGCGGTAGAGACTCATGTTGATGCCTATAGTAAATATTCAGTACCTCAACACTGCCTGACTCTTCATCACCAAAACTGTTAAGCCAGTAATCTATGAGATCGTTCTTATTTGGATCATAAGACAATTTGATGGCTTTATCATTAGTTGGATTAATGAAGCTGACATTGTCATCAGTATCTAGCAATGTACCGTCCGCCCCATGTCTATTGAAATAGCTCTCCCAACTGTCGGTTCCGACTGTCTTTTTTATGGATTCCCACATTGCTAATGAATTAAACGCTTTCATGACCTGCTCCGATTTGAAGTGTTAATGATAATTTGCTGATTATAAAAAGATGAACGCGTTTAAAACAAATATTCTAGTAAGAAAGCATTGCGGAAACTACTGTTGAATATGCCGTACAGAAATACACAGGTTGAGAACAGCCACATAATCGACAGGTAGAGTTTGTTTTGATCTGAAGTCCAGCCCCAAGAGCCAAATCTCTTTGTAATGTCAGAGAAGATAAGCCATCTGAAGAGTAAGCAAAGAAAAATATAAAGCACAATCCATTTAAGCATTCTACTGTCACCAGAGTTAATATTAAAATATAGAGTGAGTTAATTAAGTACGTTTACACCGTCACAAATAAACACTACTTCCCAAAGCCTTACTTGTCTTCAGAGGTCTTATCTTCTACTGCTTCTACATTTTCGTCTAATTCATGATTAACGTTTCCCAGCTTATCAAGTTTTTCATAGAATATTTCCTTTTCATTCCCTTGGTTACTAAAGATCGTGAGAAAGCTGGAAATTTTATCGGCCGCATGGCTATTGAAAATATCACCGTCACTGCTACTAAATGACTTGGTCTCTTTCACGCTTACGATATCTAAAAATATCCAAACTGCGGAAACCATTACCGCTAGTATAACCAGCCATTTCAACACAATTTTTTTCATCAACGCCTCATACGCTTATTGCTGATTCATCTATTATCTCAAAATTTGTTAGCATATGTTTACTAAATAAGTTTACCTCCCTGTATATAATCAAAGCATCATTCAAATATCAAAAGTGTAAAAAACCATGAATAACAAAAACCCAATCAAAATTATGACGAACAAGCATATCGCCCGTAGTCTTGCTCTTAGTGGCTTATTGTTGGTCATTACTGGCTGTAATAATAGCTTGGTAAACACCAAAGCCGCCCAACCAGTCATCAATATACCTGCCTTGCCAGACAAGACTACAGGGCAAGCGGACTCTAAAGCCGATAGTAAAGATGACCATACTGCTGCAGACGACTCTGCTTCAACGTCTGAAGGTATAAGCGCAGTAGTTAACGCTAACAACCAATTCGCAGTGACCATGTATCAACAGCTAAATGGTCAATCAAAGCAAGTGGATGCTAACGTATTTTTCTCACCTTATAGTTTAACCAGTGCTATAGCCATGCTCTATGCCGCAGCGGAGGGGAACACCAAAGCGCAAATTCAAAAAACCTTTTACTATCCGTCTTTACCCATCCTGAATCCAAACAGTGCCGCCCTCTATAATCAATTTAACAAACCCAGCCCAAACTATAAATTGAACACCATTAATGACTTATGGCTGCAACAGGGCCGTACTCCCAACCAAGCCTATATCGATACGGTAAAACGCTACTATGGTGGGCAGGTCAATACGCTTGATTTTAAAAACAACACCGAAACGTCTCGTCAAATGATTAATGAGAAGATAGCCAAACATACCAATCAGATGATTCCTGAACTGCTATCAAAAGAGAGTACCCAGCCAAGTACCTCGGCGATATTGACCAATGCGGTTTATTTTAAAGCGGATTGGAGCAGTCGTTTCTGGGTAAGTGGTGATATGCCTTTTCATTATTTCAATGGCACAAGCAGTGATGTAGATATGATGTTCCAGAATACTGAATTTAGGTATAGCGAAGATGAGCAAGTACAAGTCGTTGAGCTGCCTTATAAGGGAATTGAATTATCGATGCTAGTGGTTTTACCAAAGTCAAAGGAGCCGTTAGCCATGCAGACGCTCATCAAGAATTTATCGACGACACAAATCACCGATTGGACTAAACGTCTAAAGCAGCAAGATATTCTTCTGAATCTACCAAAGTTTAAGATAGATGAAGGCTACCCGATGAAGGCAGTGCTGACGGATATGGGCATGCCAAGCGCGTTTGGGAATCAAGCTAAGTTTAACGTGTTTGCAGATAGCTCACCCATCGCCATTGACGATATTCATCATCAAGCAGTGATCGATGTTAATGAAATAGGAACAGAGGCGGCAGCAGCGACAGGCGTCGTTGCCGTAGACATATCTGGTTCTATGCATCCACCAGTCGCGTTTAAAGCCGATCACCCGTTTATGTTTATGATTAAAGACAATAAAACCGATGCGATATTGTTTTTGGGTCAGGTGAATAAGCCTTAAGAGAGCGAATAATGAAACCAAAATTTAAATGGTATATGGTGCCGATATTGTTGATATCCGTTATAGCCTGCGATCCTGTCATTGAAATGACGAATACTAATCATAATGCCCAAACTATTAAAGTGGAAGATGAGAGTGCTGCCAACAAACCTACTGAAAACGAAGCACCCACGCGCAAGCAGCAAACGGTGTATGTGACTGCCCTTGATGTTGATTCGGATATGGGTGATGCCGCTGCGGCTCATGGGGTATTGAACACAAAGAATGGCTGTTTATATATGGATGACCTCTTACTCGTTGTAAGTAGCCCACATATTACCTGGACTCAAGACCCTTTTACGATATCCGATATCAATGAATTTATTTTTGAAATTGGTGATACTGTTTTAGTAGGTGGCTCACAAGCTGACTATAAAAATATGGCTTCATTTGCCAGTGATTGGAAAAACCCACCTTTAGCGACTTGTAAAGCTGAAAAAATCTGGTTAATGAATGGTATTAACATACCTCGGGAAGATCTACTATGACAAAGCATAAAATGAATAAAACACTAGCTACGCTACTTATTACTAGTAGCTTGCTTAGTGGTTGTACATCGACAGAAGACAGCAGTATTGATATTGTCTCTAAAATTCCCAAGGAGGATAAAACGATAGAAGTTATTCCTATTTCTACCGTTGCTCAGGACAGCAAAGAGACCCAAGTTGCCCCTATGAGTAAAGCTCAAGCATTAGCCATAGATGCAAAGCATTATGCACGAGCATATGAGGTTAGCCATGTTGAAGCAATGCGCCGTATGCTTGTCATGAATGATGCCCAAGAGCAGATTGATGCTATCAAAAAAGAATTTTCTGATAGGTTGGACGATGCTGGATTCACTAATGAGCCAGAGTTTGTGCTCATCGTAAGCCTATTTGGTGATGGTGCGCCACCTGATCGCATCATATATCGTGACGCTGATAAATTAGAAGGTAAACCCATTATATTGTCAGAAGCGGATAAAAAAATAAGTGCAGAAGGCTTTATGATTACGCAGACGGATATCGACAATGCCGTATCTCTTATCGAAAAGCCAACTGCCATTAAAGTTAAATTTATCGATAATTCTAAATCCAAGCCACTCACTCAAGAACAAAAAGACAACTATGCAGCGCGATATGAAGAATTACGTAAACGTATTCCAATGCTAGTAGGTATGGGTTATAAGGAAGATGAAGGGCTATTTGTTATAGACGTGCATGAGGATGATTCAAAAAAAGCAGGGTTCACACCAGAACAACTTAAAAAAATCGGTCAAGAAGTTATGAAATCACCAGTACGTATAAAATTTTACGATGGTTATGCTACTGAGGATGTAGCCCCTATAGAATAAAAAGGTAATGCTGTTATCATTTTTAAGGTATACCTAATAAGACTATCCAATAATGTATTTGAGATCATCACGATAGGCATGTAAATGATAAATTGTAGTGTTATCTGGATTAACGAACAGGACGAACAGCTATGAAAAAAAGGCTAGCAACATTTTTACTGACTGGCATTCTGCTGACAGGGTGTCATAAAGCCATTGTTACTCAAATAAGTAGTTCTCAAAACGTAGTTTCAGCCGTAAAATCAGCTATTGAAAAAGAATTTGAAGACATTGCAGTACAAGCTAATCAAGGCGATGCTGAGGCTCAATATAGCCTTGCAGTAATGTATGACGAGGGCGAAGGTACACGCGAGGATAACGCTAAAGCCATTGAGTGGTATACAAAATCTGCCAACCAAGGATATGATCTTGCTCAATATAACCTTGCAATCATGTACGACGATGGCGAAGGGGTAGATGAGGATCACTCTAAAGCTATTGAATGGTTCACGAAATCTGCTAACCAAGGCTATGCTAAGGCCCAATACGAACTTGCTTGGGCTTACTACAATTACGATGGCACAGGTACAAGTGAAGACTACGATAAACATAAAGAGTGGAGCATAAAAGCTGTTAACCAAGGAATTGGACCAAGGAAATTCATTAATGGCGTACCGCATCGAAAGAGCGAACGTGTGCGTCAAAATGATGCCAAAGTCGTTGAGGCGTGGCAGAAATTAGCTAACCAAGGCGATGTTGAGGCTCAATTCAACATTGGTAACGCTTACTACGAGGGTAAAGGGGTACGTCAGGATTATCCTAAAGCTATCGAGTGGTATACAAAAGCCGCTGACCAAGGATATGTTTCTGCCCAATACCAACTTGGAACAATCTATAGCTATGGCGAAGGTGCTCCTCAGGATTATGCTAAAGCCGGTAAGTGGTATCTAAAAGCCGCCAATCAAGGAGATGCTAGATCTCAATATAACCTTGGTATGATGTACCTCAATGGCATAGGCGTACGTCAAAATACAGTTATAGCGAAAAAGTACTTTTCTAAGGCTTGTGACAATGGGTATCAATTGGGCTGTAAAAACTTGGGTATAAGGACAGAGGATGAGTAGAGACTAGGTTATTGAGACTTTCCCAAACTTTGTGTAACTGCTTATACCCTGTTAGCAAATAGCAGTTACACAAAGTTTGGGAAAAGCTCAATTTGGTATAAAAACTTCTAGACCAAAACATTCATCAAGATTATGTTCTTTCTTAAATGTAGAAATATCATTGACAACGCCTCCTCCACTTACTTGGATGTAATCCCCTTCAGTGTATTTTTTGCCTTTGTACATTAAGCTATTTTTAGTAACGTCAGATATAACTTTATTTCCCAGTATTGCTAACTGAATACCTTTTTCTCCTTTAGGTCTTACTATTATGCAATTTTCATTAAAGTTAAGGTTTCCGCTATATAAAGCTGTCTCAAAAATTTTGCCATTCATAGGCTCTTCGTCTAATATCTGCTCCTGTTTTGAATCAGAATTAAACTGAGAGCAAGAAGACATTATCAGGAATGATAAGATCATAGGTGCTTTAAAATTAAGGAACAATGATACTTACTCCAAGTTTATTAAAATAATCTACACTAGTGTACGTAGCGTATATCCTTCTAGTTAGGTTCGCTAACGATAAGATCAGAGAGCTTTTTGACACGAGAGTAATATAAGTATTAATTCCTCTACTTATAGAAGATTATGCGCCGCCCATAGAATTCATGACATACCCATTTTGCCACTCAATCCTAACTGGCATTCTCATCACTTCTTCACCAATTTTCTTGAGTTTTTCTTCATTGAGCCCAGCAGACTTAGCATCATTCTCATGAACATAAATCACGTATACACCCTCATCACTACGATAACTTGTACCTGTAATCATAGTGATACGTTTATTCAGCTCTTTTGAGCGTTCATACATAAGCTGGTTTTCAGCTTCGGTTAGGTTTTTGGCTGCTGGATTAACCTCAAACCTAACGATAAAACGTGTTGGTGATTCGATGAGCTCCATTGCCTTATCAACTTCAGCTTGAGTCAGTGTAATACCCTCTGGTGTCATCGTTTTATAGGCTTGAGCGACAGTCTCACGCTCACTAAGGGTATCGGCTGGACGATATACGATACGATCAGGCGGTGGCTTACCAGTCCCTGTTAACGTCACCAAAATACCATACTCAGGCTCAGTAATAAAGCCCATGCTTGCTATCCTATCGCCAAATTCTTTTCGTAGTGCCTCATTCTGCTCTTCATTATCATGCTGGATTAACATCTGACGCATGGCTTCGGTATGATTGACACCGTATGCCATTGCATAATGCTTGGAATCAATAGCTAAAGCCTGAGCAGAACCAATTAATACCGCCTCTGGAATATCTTTAGGGTCTCGGTTGTCCTTCACTAATTCCACGCCATTGAGGTCGCCATAAGCAGACGTTGCTTTAGAGTCCTTAATTTGACTGTCAATCGCTTGTGCAGGTTCAATTGGCGTGATAGTGGCACTAGTATTTTGTGATGAGCAGCCACCTAACCATAAAGCGCTGGGTAGATAAAGTATCAATGAGATTTTTGCAGTTATCGTAGCCATGAGACATTTACCTTTGCTAAGTTTGTTAATGATTTCTTATATTTTTAACGCTCGATAATTAGTTTCCTATACAGGTATCTACTATTAAGCTGTCTGCTATTAAAGCTACTAATTCGCCTTGGAAATATAGTGCGCTTACCAAACTAGTCTAAACGATTGTATAGAGATGATACTAGAATAGCATCATCTTAATTTTGAATAAGTAGTGAGTAAGCTATGCAAAATAGCCAGTTAGTGAGTGTATTGGCAATCAGCAGCCTGTTATTGATTGTTAGTGGCTGCAACAATACTATGAAAAATAATAAAGCCAGTGCGGTTACAGATATGGTGACTCCTAATCAGCCAGCCATTAGTAACCAAGTGCCTCCGGTTGAGGTAAAGACTTTGACCTCAACCGCAGAGGGTATTGCTGAAGTCGTCAAAGCCAACAACCAATTTGCCATTGATATGTATCAGCAGATAAATGGGCAGAGTAAGCAAGCAGAAAAAAACGTATTTTTCTCACCGTATAGCTTATCTACTGCGATGGCAATGCTCTATGTCGCAGCGGAAGGGGAAACAAAAGCGCAAATACAGAGGGCTTTTTACTATCCCTCACTGAACGTTCTAAATCCGAACAGTGCGGCATTACATGAGCAGTTCAACAAACCCAATCCTAATTATCAACTGGCTACAGCCAACGATTTGTGGATACAGCAAGGGTTGCGTCCCAACCAAAACTACTTGGACACCGTACAACGTTATTACGGTGGTAAAGTCACCCCTCTTGATTTTAAGAACAGTCCTGAACCTTCTCGTCAGACCATTAATAAAACTATTGCTAATTATACTCAGCAGATGATTCCTGAAGTGCTGCCAGCAAGTAGTATCGATACCAATACCGTCACGGTATTGACCAATGCCGTTTACTTTAAAGGGGATTGGAAAACGTCTTTTGCCCCTAGTAAAAAACGCCCTTTCAATACATTTGATGGTTCTAGCATCGATGTCGATATGATGCATGAGCAAGCCCCTTATGCCTACACAGAAGATGCGCAGGTGCAAGTGGTGCAACTGCCTTACAAAGGTGACGAGCTGTCTATGATGGTCGTATTACCAAAAGCAAAAGATAAGATTGCTATGCAAAGAGTGGTAAACACGCTAAATGCCAAGCAGATTAGCCAGTGGAATAATAATTTAGTCAAGCATGAGGTCATACTTGATCTGCCAAAATTTAAGTTAGAAGAAAGCTATACAATGGATAGTCTATTAGCAACGATGGGTATGGCAAAGGCTTTTAGTAGTGAGGCGAACTTTAGCTTATTCAGTCAAAATATCCCGTTGTCTGTCGATGCTATTGTTCATAAAGCCGTGGTGGAAGTCGATGAAAAAGGCACTAAAGCGGCAGCAAGTACAGGTATTACAATTTCGCCTATATCACGGGGATACTATGTGAATACCAGCACATTTACAGCCGATCATCCGTTTATTTTTATGATTATAGACAATAAAACCGATGCGATATTATTCTTAGGGCAAGTGAATGAGCCTTAATTTCAGGTAGTCCAATTGTGATACGGGTAGATTCATACACCAGTTAAGCGTTCACTCCGACATCTTGCTTACACGTGCATGTGCGTATAGCCAGAGAAAAGTAATGTCGATACATAGCGCACTGCTGATGTTAATTTTTCGTAGCCTCTGTCTGCGCAGGCTCAGCAAGCGAGAAAAATTGATATCAGCAGTACCGTGGTGCTTTTAAGATACTTTAACTATACAGTCTTAAGAGTTTAGGAGTACCATTTCCAGATCATCCCCTTTTACTCACCGCACTCTTAGCCCTCCTATTACTTTCAGGGCGCGCTACTCAGAGCTTAGAGAATCTTCAAGTTGTTCATACAAATACCAGTCGTTATAGAAGTTAAGCAGCCGTTGCAAATTGCCACTTAGTTTCCCACAAAATATGATGGCCGATTCACGGCTATGGGTTCTAGATATTTGGCAGTTATTAATAACTCTCTTGCTATATCTAGAGATAATGAGGTGACGACCAAAAATAATACTTGTTTACTGGTGCTAGCGGTCACTTCTTTTTCTTAGGATGCGGATACTGATACTCTTACCTTTGAAGAAAAATCTTATAAATTGGAAATGAGCTTTATCTTGGCAATACTGTATTTTTTTATCCTAACGCGAATATTACCGATCAGATAATTAGATAAAAGGTGGCTTGGTAGCTGAACTGGATAGACCATTACTTAAACTTTAAAAGCTGATTTTCCAGATAGCTTTAATAAATAAATAATTTAAAAACGGTAATATAAATAATACACGTAAAAACGTAAGTATAATTATTCGACATTTAACGAATATAAATATTGAATAATTACACATTTTTAGTGACCAAAATAAGGTATGTGACTCATATAAAATATCTTAAATTGTGCTAAACGTCATAGCTATCTATTGATTATATTCCTTGATATATATAGTACTACAGGTTAATATACTTTAAGATTCTTTTAAATAGTTTAGTGGTTCTAGCCTGTCACGCCGGGGGTCGCGGGTTCGAGTCCCGTCCGCTGCGCCATATTTAAAACAAATTCAGATATTAAGTCTGAGCAAGTTTCGCCTCAAACATTAGCTTGTTTGAGGTTTTTTTGTGTCTGCGTTTTTTGTCTATGTTCCTTCTAATATAATTACCTCTCGATAAGCATCTATTTTGTATTTGCAATAGTTATAATCATCCAACGGGCGTGCAGGTATTTTAGTACTATGGACGCTGGCTCATGCGACTCACACTAGCAATCAACGCCACCATCACTACTCCCATGATAATCAAAATACCAGACATCATGTGCGCCGCCTCATAGTTGAGCGCTTCTACTTGCTCGTATATCGCAATCGACACTACCTTAGTCTCACCTGAGATACTCCCCCCTATCATGAGCACCACGCCAAACTCACCAATGGTATGAGCAAAACTGATCAAACTACCCAAAATAATACCCACGCGCGCTTGCGGTAAGGCTACCTTGACGAAGCGGCGCAGACGACTAGGTTCTAACAGATGCGCGACTTCCGTGACACTTTGGGGAATACGCAAAAACTGTGCATACACTGGCTGTATATAAAAAGGCAGTGAGTAAATAATAGACCCAACCACTAGACCTTCAAAGGTAAAAATAAGCGGACTAATATTGTGCTCAATCAGCCATTTACCGATACCCATATTTGGACTTAGCAGTAATAATAAATAAAAGCCAATAACCGTAGGCGGGAGCACCAGAGGCATGGCAATGATGCCCATGAGCAGAATTTTAAGACGCCCAACTGCCTTCTTTCGACTTGGTTTGGCAAGCCAATAAGCAACAGGGGTCGCAAACAACAGTAAGCACAAGGTCGTGACAAAAGCGAGCTTAATACTCACCCAAAATGGACTGAGCATATCTGACATAAGAGACTGATCGATCATATAATGTCACGGCTCGTTTTATAGATAGAGAGTTTAGTCTAACGGATTACTGAATAGGCAGGTAGCCTGCTTGCGCGAAGTGCTGTTGTCCTGCATCCGAGCGCAAGTAATCAGTAAACGCCGCTGCTGGGACTGTATTATTAATAATAATACCATCTTGCAAAATAGCCGGATAAGACTCAGGCGCTAAGGTAATAAATTGCTCAGGTTTCGCATTGATAGCGCTAATTTGTGATTGCGCGACAAAGCCATAATCCACGCTGCCTGTATGCGCGTATTGAAAGGCTTGCCCGATGTTTTCTGCTTGTATTATGCGTTTTTGCTGCACTAAAGGGTCATATAACTTTTGCGCCTGCAAGTAAGACTGTGCCGACGCGCCATAAGGTGCAAGCTCAGGACTGGCGATAGCAATCTTGCTACTGCTGTCGCTTATCAACATATCACTCAGCGCTTTTGGACTAAATTCATCCAAAGGTTTGTTGACGCTATATAGCGCCAGCTGACCTTGCGTATAGGTAAAAGGTTGATGCGTCGTACTATCTTTGGGAATCTTATCAGCAAGCTTTTGAGGGAATGCTTGATTGGCAGACAAATACAAATCATAGGGCGCGCCTGCCTTTATCTGAGCATAGAGCTTACCAGATGACGCGTAAGTAACGTCAATATCTAAGTCGCTTTTGTCAGAGGTACTATCAGAAACCCTATGATCCACCTGATAACTGTCAATAATGCTGGGTAAGACATCAGATAAGTTGGCTGCCGCAGCGATACGTAAGGTTTGGTGCTCAGCACTTGTCGCAGTCGCCGATTCTGCATTCGTACTGTTATCTGCTGTACAAGCACTTAAGGCCAATAGCGCCCCACATAAAACGGCTACTTTAACCATTGTTGCTCAGCCATTTAGAGGGCGCATCCTCGTAATACTCTTGCTTCCACACAGGAATATCGGCCTTAATGGCATCGAGTATCCAGCGGCAGGCATCAAACGCTGGATAGCGATGGGCAGAGACCACCCCTACCCATACCGCCACATCGCCAATCTCTAATGCGCCGATGCGGTGTATCGCTATGGCATGAGTGATCTCAAAACGCTTTTTGGCTTCTTCTATAATGGCGCGGCCTTGGTTTAGCGCCAAATCCTCATAGCCGTAGTAGCTCAAGCGCTCAACGCTGGTGGCATTATTATGATTACGCACTCGCCCTTCAAAGCAAACAAACGCACCGCAGCTGTCATCGTCCAACGTGCGTTTCAATCTATCCTCGTCTATGGCGATATCTAACAATGCAAAGCCATCACGCTGTGCAATGGCATAGACCTCATCAACGCTGCGTTTGATGGTCATAGAATGGCTGTGGACGTTGTCTATCATATGTTATCTCTACTCATGGTTTCTACTTACTATCTCTACCCCCTTACCTAGCCGCCTGCGACTGGGGTGATAAATACCACGCTATAGAGTGCTTAGCGAGTGGCAGGCGCGCTCAAAGTCAGTGGGCGTATTAAAGTTGGTCAAATACTGCCAATTGTTTGGAAAGGATACCGCTTGTAAATAAGGTGTGATAAAGGGCATAACTCGCCGCGCACCATTATCGATATAGGCCTTTAAATCAGGCTCAAGGCTTAATGGATAAAGCCCTAACAGCGGATATAAATGACTGTCATCAGCTAAGCAAATCACCTTTTTATCAGCTGCTTGGTTTTTGGTTATTTGAGTCGCTATCGGCTGCAACTTTTGCCATAAGTCGGTGGCTGGTATCAAGCTGTCACAGCTAATCACCAATAACCATAATGACTGGTTTTCTGTTAACGCATTTAATGATTGAGACTTTATTACCGTTTGCAAAGCCGACTCGATAGCGACCAATGCCCCGCCCGTCTTGATCTTATCATCAATCTTTTTATTAATCTTCTCATTTTGGTTTTTATCTTGACTATCAGCACTAGTATAATCAGCAATGTGCATGATAGCGGCTTGCGGGTTGCTATTCTTTAAAGCTGAATCAATGTCAAACCCGCGACCATTATCAGCAATCATAATAGGGATGCTTTTATTGTTACCAGTATCAAACGTAGCCAAATTCAGCGTGTGTCTGACGTGATAATCCAGCAGACGCTCACCTGTCGGCAATCTAAGCTGGGCTTTTGCCGCGCCCATCCGTGTGGACGCGCCGCCTGCCAAAATGACCACGCCTGCCAAATGAGCTGAGTCTTTTATAAAGTCAGTCATGTGAATTATGAGTCGGGTTTTGTGCCATAAAATGCGGTACAAAGTTGCACGGACGCGTACGGCTATCGAGCTGCTCTTTTAAGATACTCTTCCACCCTGTACGGCACGCGCCCGATGAGCCTGGCAAACAAAAAATACCGGTATGATTTGCCATGCCTGCAACGGCGCGCGACTGCACGGTTGACATGCCAATCTCCTCTTTTGAGATCAGGCGGAACATCTCACCAAAACCATCGATCGATTTATCAAATAAGACCTTCACCGCCTCTGGCATGCTATCTCTGATAAAAAACCCCGTACCGCCTGTGGTAATCACCGCATGCACGTTTGGATCGGCAATCCAGCCGCTAATCACTGCTCGTATCTGATAAATATCATCGCTAATGAGCTTGCGATCAGCCAAGTTATGACCTGCCTCGGTCAGGCTGTCTGCTAAGTACTGACCCGAAGTATCTTCTGCCAGCGTACGACTGTCAGAAGCCGTTAAAATAGCAATATTAAGCGGTATAAAGTGGGCGGCAGGCTTACTCATAAAAACTTCTTCACATACAGATTTAAATAATCAAAAAAGTGACAACTGACCTACCCACCGATAATCGATAATACTATCCGAATGCGCATGCTGGGCAAAAAACAGATCGCTGTTGTCGCTTGTCTGCATAAATTCTATAAAGCGATAAGTAACGGGTCGGTCCTTGATATAGTCGGTTGAGCACGGCCGATGCTAAGCTTGTCATCATTCATAATTTACTGCCAATTGCGATTTATACGTCTCATCTATCCACCTGATGGAGCCAAGGAAAAGGTTGCACCGTAACTCTACTACCTGCTACGACATCACCACTGTCTTTATCCAACACGACAAAGCAGTTGGAGAGGCTAAGCTGTTTGATTCTATGCGACTGCTGCCTGGCAAAACACTCCACTTCATACTCGCCTGCAGCGTTTTGCGTCAATACGCCGCGCTGAAAATCTTTGCGACCGACTGATTTTTTGATGTCGTTTGTTAGTTTAGCCTTGATATGCATTTGCATCGGCTGCTCAGATACGCGCGCGCCTGATAGTTGCCATAGTGCCGGTAGCACAAACTGTAGCGTACCAACGACTGTCGATAAGGGGTTACCAGGTAAGCCAAAGTACAGTACTGGTTTATCCAAATCTTTAGCAAGCTCCCCAAACACAAAAGGCTTACCAGGCTTCATTGCCACTTTGTAATGGTTAATTTGCCCGAGCTGCTCGATGACGGTAGTCAAAAAATCATAATCACCCACCGACACGCCAGCGGTCGAGATTAGCACATCACAGTCTTGCATAGCCTCATTAATAGCAGTCGTGGTCTTATCCAAATCATCAGGGATAATGCCGTAGTCGCAAATGATAATCGGCAAACCAGCCAGCAAAGTCTTTAACGTTGGGGTGTTGGAGTTGTATATTTGCGCTAGACTTGTCAGCTCATCACCGACAGCCACCAGCTCATCGCCCGTTGCCAGTAGCCCGACGATAAGCGGTGCAAAAACGCTGACTTGGCTGATACCTAAGCTTGCAAGTAGGCTAATATCAGCAGGGTTTATGCGCTTACCGACTGTCAATACCGCTTCACCTGCCTCTATCTCTTCGCCTTGCCGGCGAATATTGCTATCCACTTTGGCCGCTTGGGTCAGTGTTACCCGATAAGGCTTTGCTTTGTCGATTGTGCCTTTTATTTTTGCAAAGTTGGTGTTTTCTTGCATGATGACAGTATCGCAGCTATCAGGCACCACCGCCCCTGTAAAAATCCGTACGCCTTGCCCTGCTACAAGCCGATCTGTATAAGCGCTGCCCGCTTGTGACTCACCGATGATCTCGATAGTGCTATCTGCCGATAGTTCGCTGCCTTGCGCGATAGCATAACCATCCATCGACGATAGGTTTTGTCTGGGTATATCAAAAGCCGAGGCGATATCTTGCGCCAGTATTTGATTGCCGCTGTCTTGCAAAGCGCACGTCCTAACATCTCTTTGCCTTAGAGAAAAATCATTATTATTGTAATCTTCTACGCGCGCTTTTATCGCTAATTGCAAGGCTTCCATGTTAATCATAAAAGGGTACTCTTTTTTTTGACGGCTATTAAATCGCTCAATGAGCAGCTATTTTTCTCGCGTATCAGATTGACTATAGCTGATATAGCAATCCTAGATTAGCGCAAAAAAAGCACCTAATAAGGTGCTTTTTGTTGTAGTTGTTAACGGCTTACTGTAGAGCCTAGCAAGAACGTGAGCAAAATGCCTTCTTTAACAGCTTAATATTAATAGCCAACCAGATGACACAGCCAGTTTAACAGCCTAGCTCACCATGAGGCTAGGCTTGCAGCACTGCGCTGAGTAATAAAGCCATCTGGCATCTGGCCATTATCTGCTTGCCAACGCTGAAACGCCCTACGCGTATTGGTGCCTACGATACCGTCAGCACCTTTGGTATCGTAACCCATGCTGGTCAGGCGCTGCTGGAGATTGCGTACTTGCACAGTCGATAATGGGCGCTCATAACGTGGCCATGATTTATATAGACCGCCTTGCCCTGCCAGCGCTTTGCCCAACAAGCTGACCCCTAGGGCATAGCTTGATGAATTATTATAGACTTTGATCACATCAAAATTGGGACTGAGCAGCAGTGCAGGACCATCTTTGCCAGCCGGTAGCCACAACTCCATCTGGGTATTGGCATCCAAAGACACATCATCGATGGTATCGATACCAAGCGCCGCCCATCTGGCCGCCGACTGTTTGCTGCCAACAACGGCATAATCAAAAGATGCAGGAATCCTCACCTCATAAAAAGGCGCTAAGCCGCGTACCCAGCCTGAGTTACTCAGATAATTGGCAGTAGACGCCAATGCATCTCCCGTTGCCCAAGGGTTGCGGTGACCATCACCATCGCCATCTACCCCTTGTTTGAGCCAAGTATCAGGGATGAATTGGGTTTGCCCCATGCCGCCCGCCCAAGAACCATCAAGCTGTGACCATGACACATCGCCGCGCTGCAATAACGAAGCAAGCGACAACAACTGAGTTTCGGCAAACTCTTGGCGACGACCGTCATAGGCAAGGCTGGCAAGCGAGCTTGGAATGCTACTGTTGCCCGTCACCGCGCCATAAGAAGACTCCATCCCCCATATTGCCGCGATGATTTCGGCATTGACGCCATACTGCGACTGTAACTGGGACAAAAACGCCCGCTGCTCTGCAAACTTACGCTTACCTGTGCTGACTCTGCCGTCTGATACCGCCGAATCCACATACTCCCACGGCATTTTAGAAAACTCAGGCTGCCCTGAGTCTAAAGAGATGACTTGCTGATTGAGATAAGCCAAATCTAGCAGGCGGCGGATGGTCTGTGCATCATGACCTGACGCCATGGCGCGCATAGAAAAATCCGACTTCCAGTCAGAAAAACTGCCATAGCTTGGTTTTGCGACTGGCTGGGGTTTGACAGCAGGCTTGGGGGTCGGCTTGACCTGAATGGTCTGAGTTTGAGTAATCTGCACGTTAGCCTGACGCACAGGTTTGCTAGGTTTTTGCATCGCTTGCTGGCTGGTACAGCCCACCATGACTAGCGCTGGGAAAAGAGCAATATAGTGTTTTTTTAAAATCATAAGAAGTCTCAGGTGTGAATAAGTACTATCGGTAAGCCATACCGTTACCAAAAATCAGAGTAATAAGCATAGAGTAACTATATACCACTCATCAACATATCGCTCATCAGTCGCTTATCATCTTTTTAGGGCTTGGGATAACTTAGCAAATAAAAACCAGCAGCGGTAGAGCAGCAATGCTAGGCCGTGCTGCACAATCAATCATGGCACTGACAAAGACTAACGTCCCAATACTGCCCGTGGATCAATAGGGTTGCCATTTAAGCGTACTTGAAACTCCAGGCCCACTTGATTGGTTTGGCCACTACTCCCCATATTGGCAATACGTTGGCCTCGCTGCACCGCGTCCCCTTCTTTAACCAAAAGCTGGCTATTGTGAGCGTAGGCGGTGATATAGTTGTCACTATGACGAATCATGATCAGATTGCCATATTCAGGCAGACCGTTACCTGCATATAGCACTGTCCCTGATTGGCTCGCCAGTACAGGGTCGCCGATATTGCCAGCAAACCACATGCCCATTGTGCCAGCCGCCGCATCAAAGTTACGTGTCACTTGGTTGCGGCTCGGGTACTCATAGCCTGACGTGGCGTTTGCCGTGACTTCATAGACAGGGCTGGTGTTAGTAGGTGTGCTGGTGACAGGCGGGTTGTAAGTAGGCTGTGGCCGTGTCTGAGCAGGCGCGTTATAGCGATTGTTATTGGCAGCATTTGGCTGTCCTTGCCAGAGCTTTAGCCATTGGCCACTATAGATGGTGTATTTGCTATCTAAGCCATTGATCGCGCCAATTTGACGATAATTTAGGCGATAACGGGCGGCGATTTGGCTGACGGTATCACCGCGCTGGACCAAATGGTAGTTAGGAACCCCTTGTGCGTTGGTGATGATCTTGGGCGCAGCTTGGTTTGCTGTCTGATAAGTAGGTTTGGTGGCACAGCCTACCATCGTTAGCGCAGCGGCGGCCATGCTACCAATCAACACCGACGTTGCAAGGTGCGATCCTGTGTTAAGCTTTTTCATACAAGGTTCCTATTCTTTCTCTCACTCATCAGTTTTTGTCTCATTGAGTGGTTTGTGTGCCACTCATACGTATTATGCTTTTTGGGTTATCTACCCTATGGCCACAGACCTCAGCTGTCTATGATTTGTGCTATTACTCTTGCCTTTATCGCCTCAATTATCTTCATAAGGCCAAACTCGACAACGTCTCTAACGCAGCTTTTGGCGCATGGTGCAATCGCACAGGCGATAGGCTGATATAGTTTTCGGCCACGGCTTTATCATCGTTCATCACACCTGCCACCTCATAGGTTTGCTGGTATAAGGGGTTAAGCGCCTGACGATCTAGTAATCGGGTCGTTTCGTCACCCTCCTCGTCATGTAGCACTGATGCGGCGTGGGCGTTTTTGCGTTTGCGTAACGACAGCCAATACGCATCTCGCCCGCGCGGATCTACCATGTGATGGACGGGGCGCGCAATCTGAGCATGGCCAAGCGTGGTGATTTTTCGGCCTTTTATCTCAGCACTACTGTGCACATCAGGAATATTAACGTTTAATACGTGATAGGGCAAACTTTTACACATCGACAAAATAGCGGTCTCACGAATGAGCTTGGCAATCTCCTCAGCAGCCACTTTATAGTGACTGGCATCCTCTTGCCCTCGTCGTTTGCCTGCCTTTTTTCCTTTGACACCGCCGCCTACCAAAGAAGTGGCAATCGCGGGTATACCAAAAATCTGAGCGGTCAATGCCGCGCCAAAGGTACCAGAAAACAAGACATCTTGTCCCAAATTGGCGCCTGAATTGATGCCGGTAACGATACAATCAAAGTCCGTATCACGGTACAGCTCGTGCAATGCCAGATAAATACAGTCGGCAGGAGAGCCATTGACAGCGACAAAACCTGACGGCAACTGATGAGCATACAGCGGCTTTGAGACACTAAGCGAGCTTGCGCAGCCACTTTGCTCTTCGCTTGGGGCGACGACGACTACCTCACCGATGGTCGATAGTGCCTGAGCCAATGCCAATAGTCCTGGCGCGTGTACGCCATCATCATTGCTAAGTAAAAATCTCATATTTGCTCGTTGTTTTTGTCTTTGACCGTTTGTCTGCTTTTCAGCCTTTTTGTCATAATATTGCTATACTCGGCGCAGCATTGCTTAGATGATAGGCCATTATGAAAACGGTTGATTGGTAAAATTTATCGCCCAAGGATACCTTCTTCCTTATGCCTATAAATTGTGCTAACTCACTACCCCTGGTAAAGATCATCAGCGCGCCCTGCTGGTATCGTAAGTAAAAGCGCAAAAAAGCAAAAGGGCAAAAATAAATGGCGATTATACCCCAATCATACACTGCCGCACACATAGCAGACCAAACCATAGATGCAATAGATACAAATATGAAGGCTCACAGCCTACAGTATTCAAGACTTTACAGCTTTAGCAGAATTATCCTGAACTATTTATGGCAGAGCGTCGTACCGACAGTACAGATTAAATGATAAGCAAAAACTTGCCATTAGGTTACAATAGGCAACAACGCACTACAATACAAACTTATACTTTTAGGCGGACGTAACTTAGCTGACGATGCTGCTGATATGTTGCTGCAAAATGGCTTTGGCTCACAATATATCTACACATAAATCAATATTTTATGTGACTTTTGTTTTTTTACCCATTAACATATGACCATTAAATAAAGATAAGCGAGTGTAATACAGAATGAAAAATCAATCGATATTATCTATAGCTTCTGTGCTAGCGAAGACCGCATCCAAGGTAGGTCTTGCAGGACTGATAACGTCTGTTGCCATACTGTCTCAAGCCTCCTATGCGGCAAACAATGCTGCGACGACCATTCCTCTAGACATGTCTGGCATCAACATCACCAAACATGAAATCGCTGTGATGCAAGTGCTTTCAGAGATTTGTCCGCCAATGCTAAACGGTAAGCAAAAACAGCGTTTTTATAAGTCTTATAACGTGCAGTTGCACGAGCTGATGCCGTCACTAGAAGACCCCAAAGCGGCGATTCAATACCTATCAACGCAGCAAGACTATCGCCAAATTCTCCAAGGCATCCGTAGCTGGACGATGGGGTTTTCTAAGCAAGACAACCGAGCGCTGTGCGAAGATTTGGCCAATGCTGAATACTAGTACCCCCTCATCACCACTTATGATAAGCATGATAAGACAGACGATTTAAAAAAATAAACAAAAACGTGCCACTGTGCTTTTGACGCCAAAATAACATTGATCATCAACGACAATAAAAAACGACACAAGCGGGCGTCTAGAGCGAGACAAAGCGTCAAGATTTTTAATGTCTTTAATATTTTTCTGACGAGTGATAGATGACATAAAAGCTTGCTGTATTGCCAGAAGATGGGCCATGCAGCAGGCTTTTTTGCAACCGAAGATCACGCTGGGTTTGTTTTTTAAGATACCTTATAGATAGGTGAAGACAGCCTGAGTTACGTGATAAACGCAATAAGCGAACATAGATACAAGCAGGGCTTTTTATTTTTGGTGGTGCCTTATTTTTTGCAGTTATCGATTCCCCATCGGTTATCATTTTGCTAAGATAAGGCGTTAATTTTATGTCTGTCGCACCATCGTCACTGCCATCATTAATCCCTTGTTTTTGAATATAATATTTAAGACATACGAAAAAAATGACCGAGGTTTGGGGCGAGTCGCAAGCGGCAGATACCTTTGGTTTTATGATGCGGTGTAACGATATATGACAGTAAAGCGTGTAAAAAATCAGCTGGTACAGCTGGTCGTTGGTGTAAGTGTTTCTATGAGTGCGATGATGGCAAATGCCGCCATTCAGCCACCCGAGATGGACAATACCGCCTATGTATTAATGGACTACAACACTGGTGAAATCTTGGCACAAAAAAACGCCAATGAAGCGCTACCACCAGCATCTTTGACAAAAATGATGACCAGCTACATCATCGAGCAGCGCCTCGCCTCAGGCGACCTAAAAGAAGACGATCAAGTGCTGATGAGCCCAAATGCGTGGTGCCGCGGCAGTAGCAGTCAGTCTTGTATGTACGTCCCTGTCAATAAAACCGCCAGTGTCCTCGACATGCTGCGCGGCATCATCATTCAATCTGGTAATGATGCTTCAAAAGCCATGGCAGAGCATATCGCTGGTAGCGAAGCCTCGTTTGCCATCTTGATGAATGAGCAAGCAGAAAAGCTGGGCATGGAAAACACCCATTTTGTCAACTCGACAGGTATGCCTGACGAAGGCCATAGAGCTTCAGCGCTGGACTTGGCCAAGCTATCGCGCGCCATCATCAAAAACAGCGGCGACTACTATGGCTTGTATGCCGAAAAAGAGTTTACCTACAATGGCATCACACAAGGCAACCGCAACGCCCTACTAGCGACTGACCCCACGGTCGACGGTCTAAAAACCGGGCATACAGATGCTGCAGGCTACTGCTTGGCCGCCTCGAGCAAACGTGATGGCATGCGTCTGATTTCTGTGATCATGGGCACCGAAAGCCCGCAAGCCCGTGCCGACCAGTCGCGCGAGCTGCTTAACTGGGGTTTTGGGCACTTTACCACCGTCACCAAAGCACCTGCTGGGCAGTTTGTCAGTAAGGTACCAGTCTGGTTTGGCGAGACCGACGAAATTGAACTGGTCACAGGTGATAACCTGCAAATACTGACCAGTAAGACGCAAAAAAACAAAATCACCACCGTGGTCGACATCCCCGAAAGTTTAGAAGCCCCCATTAAAAAAGGACAAAACATCGGTAAAATGATGGCGGTCATCGACGGCAAAGCAGTAGCATCCGTGCCTGTTATTGCCACCAGTGACATCGAACAATCAGGATTTTTGAGCCGCACTTGGCAGCGTGTGGTTCGCTGGGTACAAAGCTTTTTTTAAGCACTTGGCATAACTTATATACAAAAAAAGACGCTCATCTACCGGAGCGTCTTTTTTTGTTTGCATAAAATCAAGGCTTGTAGTATCACACTCATCTCGCCATGTCTGTAATTAATCCCACCATATCATGTCCAAACGAGCCAGCGTTTTATCAAATCGCTCAACCCTTTGTCACTATATGTCACCATGTGGCAATAGTCGACACCAGCGGCTTTTAGCCCATGCTCAAAGCTCTCTAAGCTGCGCACGTGGTGTTTTGGATACCAGTATATCAATAGCGCCCGATGGGTGATATCAGCGTTTTCTATCTGACGAATACGAGTGGCCAATGCCTCTGCCCTCGCAGGATACACGTCTTCTGCAAACATCACTATGTCGATTTTTTTGTGGCGCATCTCATCTAGCGCCAGCTGCTCATGCTGATGGCAGATCACCTGCGCGCCTAACCGCTCAAGCTCTTCCACCAAAAATCCCGCTTCGTGATAATAATAGTAAATAATACTCAGCCCCGCCAGCACTTGCTGCTGATGGACTTGCTGTTGGTTGGGCAGAGGAATGGTCAAGACAAACTCTGTACCAACGCCCAGCTCACTATGGACATCGATACTCGCTCCCATCAGCTGGGCCATTTGTTTGACGACGGGTAAGCCTATCCCTGAGCCTTCGTATTGCCGCGTTTGTGACGAATCCACCTGAAAAAACGGATTAAAAATATCGTCGATGTGATTATTATCGATGCCGATGCCCGTGTCTTTTACGCTAATCTGCCAGCGATTACTTTTATCAAAATGCGTGAGCTGCGAGGTAATGGTAACCTGCCCCGCTGAGGTAAACTTAATGGCATTACTTAGCAAAATCGAGAGTATTTGCTGTATCTTTTTTACATCACCTTGTAGGCCATAATCTATATGATGCACTTGGCTAGTCAGCTCTAACCCCTTACGTTTAGCGACAGGCTCAAACTCTGCCAACAGATCAGCGATCAGCTGTAGTGGGTTAAACTCACTAAGATGAATGGTCATCTGACCTTTTTGTATCTGATTCAACTGAATGATATGCTCAAGCGAAGATACCAGCTTGTCACTGCCACTACTGATGATATCGACCGCGTCTTTTTGCTCTCGGCTCAGCGTTTCATAATCTAGCAGTTGTAAGCCGCCGACAATGGCATTTAATGAGGTTTTTAGCTCGTGGGTTATCATGCTCTGAAAATTATGCAGCTGCACATCGAGCGATACATCCTTGCTGTGCAGCTGCTGCTCAAAGATCGCCACCGCTTCATAGTCTTGTTTGATGTCTTGCAAGCGTTTAAACAGTACAATCAAAGCCTGCTTGATTTGCGCCAGCTCCTGAAAATTAAAATGCTGAGCGATAACGGGCAGTTTTTCAAGCTCAGGCGTCCTAATGATGATGTCGCATACTTCAGTGAGCGCGTCCAAATCTCTAACCGGCCAGTTGAGCTTGCGTAAGATATACAGCGCCCAGACCACAGCCAGCAAAATCGTAACCAGCCACCATAAAGCATTGCTTTGAAACCAGCTTGCGCGCAGTTTATTGACATCTAAGGTGATATTAATATAACCGACCAGCGTACTATTGGCATTTTTTGTGGTGCTTGAGGACGCCGCTACGTCTGATGACTGGCGCGGTAAACCATCAGCATCAGAGAATGTAGCGGCAATAGTGAGACTGTCTGGTTGCAAGTCATTGCTAACGACTGGGTAATTAAAGCTGACCGTATCGGCAAACAGGGCGTTTTTCCAATCGCCTCTAGATTGACTGGTATCACTGATAGGCTGAGGGGTTGAGTAAAATAAAATACTCTGAATACTTGGCTCATTTTCTAATAAAAAGGCAACTTGCTCCGCTACGATATCTGCCCCTTCTGCTGTCGAGGCGCTGGCGGTCAATACCGCGGCAAGCTGATCTATATGCCGATGCGTTTCTTTGTAATGATAAGTCAGACCATAGACAAAAGACAATATAAACCCTGCCAACACAGCCAGCGTAATGGCCTGTACGACAGAGCGCCAGATAAGCATAGGAATGGTGCGAGATCGAGGGCTGTTCATATCACTCAACGAAGCCAAGACAACTTTTTATTCATACTACAGGTATTTTGCAGAAGTGATAAGAAAAACATGCAGATATTTTTGGGCAAGTACCGTCCTATAGTCGATACACTCTAAAAATGTCATAGCGCTACTGGGATGCTATTTTTAAACGTAGGTTGCGCAGCCTCTGGGAACGCAGCACGCAAGTAAAATTTATACCAGTAGCGCGTTTAAATCCATAACAGTTTTACATTCAGCTAACTATACTGGCATCAGATGTGCCAATTTCATATTGGATTGACTAGGGCGTGTCCTCATTTTAAAAATGGCGATAAAAATGAGATAAATCGCCGTCAAACAAGGAAAATAGCGCAGATAATATTGAGATATTAGTCAGCTATTTGACACCGTTTGGCCAGATTTAGCCATTTTTAGCCCATTTAGATGGCTATCGATTGAATTGAGGACACGCCCTATACACAAACAGGTGAGAATAAAAACAGCGGCGCAGGACTATGCCGCCTTATCGTGACAACGATACAGGCGACATCATAAAGCGACTGGTTCGCACACTCGCCACTGACAAGTTAGCCATTAGCAAGTTAGCGAGGTTTTTTGTCTTTGGTGGTGAATTTTTTTGCCCGATTGCGCTCACGTTGGCGTAACTGCTGCGCTTTTGCTTTCGTCGGTGTGTCGCTTTTATTGGCGTAGGGGTTGTCATTTTGTCGAAAGATGACATTCAGCGGTGTGCCTTCAAGCTTAAAGACTTGACGAAATTGGTTTTCGAGGTAACGCTGATAGCTCTTCGGTAGCGCACTGGTTTGGTTACCGTGAATGACGATGACCGGTGGGTTGTGACCACCGATATGCGCATAACGCAGCTTGATACGGCGACCTGCGACGGTCGGTGGTGGGTTGGCTGTCACAGCGTCTTGCAATATCTGCGTCAAGCGATTGGTCGATACCTCAAACATAGATGACTGATAAGCACGCAAAATCGACGGGTATAAGTTGCCCACGCCGGTACCATGTAGCGCTGAGATCAGGTGCACTTTCACAAAAGGAATAAAACTAAAGCGGCGATCCATCTCAAGCTTGATATAGTCTTTTTGGTCTTGGCTGAGACCATCCCATTTGTTTATCGCGACCACCAGCGCCCGACCTGCATCGAGCGCATAGCCTATCATATGCAAGTCTTGATCGACGATGCCTTCTTGCGCATCGATGACAATCACTGTCACATTGGAGTCTTCGATGGCTTGTAGGGTTTTGATAACGGAGAATTTTTCTACTTTTTCATCAATTTTGCCGCGGCGGCGCACGCCTGCGGTGTCGATGAGGACATAATCCTTACCATCCCGTTTATAAGGAATATAAATACTGTCGCGCGTGGTGCCTGGCATATCAAACACCACCACCCTATCTTCGCCAAGCAAACGGTTGACTAAGGTAGATTTTCCGACATTTGGACGACCGATAATGGCAAGTCTTAAGCCATTTGGTTCGACGACGTTTTCTTGCTCAGGCATATCAGCGGTCAGCACTTCTAGCAAGTTAGCGACACCGCGGCCGTGGCTGGCGGCCATCGGATAAGGCTCGCCCAAACCAAGCGCATAAAACTCCGCAGGCGCGGCATCATGGACGCCATCTACTTTGTTGGCGACCACATAGACAGGCTTGCCCAATGTATGCAAAAACTTACCAATCTCAGCATCAGCGCCAATCATCCCAGACCGCGCATCCACCACAAACACGATGATATCTGCCTCATGAATCGCTGTGTGCGATTGCTCAGACATATAATCATCGATATTGCCACTGCCATCATCTGCCTCACCAATACCGCCCGTATCGACAACGATAAACGATTTGTTTTCGTAGGTAGCATCGCCGTACTGACGGTCACGCGTCAGCCCCGACATATCAGCAACCAATGCCTGCCGACTTTTTGTAAACTGGTTAAATAAGGTGGATTTACCGACGTTTGGACGACCAATTAAGGCGACCACAGGCTTGATACTCATGGGTTACTCTCAGTGAAAGGCACAATGGCAGATCGTACAGCGACTAAAATCATAGTCGCAAATATTGTTGTACGTGACTGCAAATTAATATAAATGATAAAACGACAGCAGATACAATCATCGACCCTATGACATAAACTCTATAGTAAGCAAGCCTACAGTGATGATTGTATCTTTCAGACACCATTTTATCGGATCTATCAAATGATGTCGTCTATATGGCAGACCTACCGCATATCGGTCGCATAGAGTACGCGAAAGCCTGCGTTTAAACAAGCAGTTTACAACCAAGCACAAAACGCTGACCTAGCAGCGTGAATGATAATAGTAGTGATCGTGATATCAATCCGCAAGTCTAATGGCTGGCTGATAACAATATCACGACTCATCAGCTGCCGCGTGACACAGTCTATGATGCTTAACGTATCAGCTGCCAGATAGCCACTTGACCTGAGGTGCTCTGCGTTAGCAAACGACTTCCTTGTACTTGCAAGTTGGTCAACGCCCCCTTGGTCTGTACACGGCTGATGATTTGACCATTGGCAGGGTTGAACAAATGCACCACTCCTTCTAAATCACCAACCGCGATATAATCACCAATCATCACAGGGTTGGTCAAGTGACGATACGCCAGCTCATCGCTCTCCCAGAGTATCTCGCCATTGCTGCGATCATACGCAACCACTTTACCATCTAGGCTAGTGGCGATGACTTGCTGATTATTGACAGTAAGGGATTTGAGACTGGCAAGCTCATTGACAAATAAAACCTGACGCGAGGCCAAATCAATACCCAATAACTGACCACTATAGCTGATTGCAAACAGCTGGTTTTGATCAACAGTAGGCGTGCCATCGACATCGCTCATACGCTCAACTTCGCTACTACCCGTACCGACACCGACGCGTCTCGACCACTGCGGCAGACCACTATCAACCGTCACCGCATGCAAACGGCCATCTGCGGTGGCCAGCAGCGCAGTCTTGCTGTCTAGTAGGGTTGGTGCGGCGCTACCACGTACACTGATGGCAGGCACTTGAGTGGCAAACTGCCATACGGACTGGCCGGTTTGTAGAGATAAGCCGTGCAAAAACCCATCATTCGCTGACAAAATCACGCGATTATTACTGACCAAAGCTGGCGTCAATACCGACCCTGATAGCTGCTGCTGCCAGCGTTTGGCACCCGTTGTACTATCAAACGCCATCACCTGACCGCTACGTGTGCTAATGATTGCTGTTTGGCTTAAGGCATCTACTGTCACGCCGCCGGTGATTTGATCACCGACATTGACTGACCACAGACGCTCACCTGCATTATCAAACCCTATCAAGTCGCCACCGCGTGAGGCTGTGACCATTTGACCATTGGCATAGCCAACTTGCAGCGCCAAAGGATCTTTTTTACTGGCTTTTTTATTGCCAACATCTGCGCTAAAGACAGGCTGTAGCACAGTGACCGGCTCTGCGATTTGTACCAAATCGACAGGATCATTGACGACAGGCTTAATACCGCGATTACACCCAATCACTGCAGTGCTCATTACTGCCAGTACGGCCACATGCATGACTGTCTTTTTGATAATATTGGCTGTTGACACGTTGCTCGAGCGAATGGATTGAGTCATCATAGGTTCTCACTACAAAAATTATTATGGATTAGTGGATTGGGCGGTCAGTCTGTGGCTCATCCATCAATGATCTGCTCACAGTGTTGCCTGGTTTTAATTATCTTGGTGACGGTTATAAATTCTTTTAAATAGATAACAGCCACTTATCAACTCTGCTCTCACGATCAGCCCACTGGCCGCCAATCTAGCATATAGAATTCTGTTGGTACTGCCTAGGGTGCTGATAAAACATCAGCGCTATTATTCGTTAATAGCGCCTAATACAATACTACTACTGTGTAACTTCGGCCGATGCGCCCTCTACCACTGCTGGCGGCTCAGATATCGCAGACCCTAGTACAGCAGGCTCTTGAATCAGACTGGCTTGCGCCTTGATGGGCTCAGGCATTACCCCCAAGCTCTCCATCTTCAGTGCCAATACTGCACGCATTTCTTGACGCTCACGTAACAGCTCCCACGCATTATTGTAAGCGTTGATGGCCAAATCTTTATCGTTTTGTGCCAGATAGATATCGCCTAGCAACTCTTGCTGACTGGCTTCAAATGAGCTTGGCATGTCTTGTTTGGCTTCTGCCAATGCGCCCTCAGTATCACCTGCTGCCAGTAGCGTGTTGGCATAACGTAGACGGGTGATGGCGCTTAGGCCAGCGTCGCCCAAGTCAATTGCCAATGCCTGCTTCAGGGTGTTTGCCGCGGCGGTAAAATCATCATTATCCACTTGGTGACGGGCTTTTATCATCAGTGCTTGCCACGCATAGACTGAATCGCCGTGGGCGGCAACCAATGCATCGATATCTTTATCCAGTTGTGTGCGGCTTTGTGCCAGCGCTTCTTGCGCCTCAGCTTCCAAATCTGGGTTTTGCGCCGCCAGACTGACTTCTTCATTAAGCCGCTGGATATCCGCGTAGTGATCTGCTGCGACTGTATCAACGCGCGCATGGTTATTTTGCCAGTATGTCCAACCAAAATAAGCGGCCAACGCCAACAAAATCGCAGTGACGATATAACTGCCATACTGCTTTAACGCGTCCATGGAATTGTCTGGATTTGGCGAATTGGGTGTCAAAGCCATAAAGGGTTACCTAATAAAAGTGTTATAAAAATGCTGAGGCGAAAGCCGATATCAACTGATTAACCTATTAATCGATCGACCCATTCATCACTGGCGCGAAAAATTGTCTGCATTCGATAGCCAGTCTTGCGAGACACTACGCTGCTCGCCTGTCTGCATATCTTTGATACTCACCAAATTGTCATCGAGCTCTTGCTGAGCAATAATCACCGTGAGCGCAGCCCCTGATTTATCCGCCTTTTTCATTTGCGCTTTTAGACTGGTGGCACTTGCCATCTTGACTCGGATATCTGGACGCTCATAACGTAGGTTTTGGGCATACTTGATACCTGCGCTATAGACTTCTGGATGAGCGACCACAAAGACATCGCAGGCCGAAACGTCTGCCATCGGCGCGACCGCCTCTAGTAACAATAATAAACGCTCAAGCCCCATGGCAAATCCAACGGCAGGCTCAGATTTGGCAGGTTTACTGCCGTCGGCACCTACAGACTTTAGCTGGCCAATCAAACCATCATAACGACCACCTGCACAGACGGTGGCTTGGCTACCTAGCTTGTCTGTCACCCATTCAAAGACGGTCTTATTGTAATAATCCAGACCGCGTACCAGATGCGGATTGATCTCAAAATCGATACCAAGCGCGGTCAAGTATGTCTGCACTTGCTCAAAGTGCGCCATACTCTCCGTACCCAAAAACTCAGCCAGCTTTGGCGCATCATTCAATAACGCCTGCGTACTCGCCTCTTTGCTGTCTAAGATACGTAGCGGGTTGGTCGTCAGACGGCGCTTGCTATCCTCGTCAAGCTGATCTTGTTTGTCGGTTAGATAAGCGACTAAGGCCTCACGATAAGCATGGCGCTCGTCGATTTCACCCAAGCTGTTTAGTTGCAAGCGCATCTCGTCTTTGAGACCCAGCGCTTGCCACATCAGATGCGTCATCGCGATCAGCTCAGCATCGGCATCGGGCAGCGCACTACCGAAGCTTTCGACTCCTAATTGATGAAACTGACGATAGCGGCCTTTTTGCGGGCGCTCATAGCGAAACATGGGGCCGATGTACCATAGTTTGGGCGTATCACCGCGCAGTAGATTGTGCTCGATTACAGCCCTTACCGCGCCTGCGGTGCCCTCTGGGCGCAAGGTCAAAGGAGTGGGCGGCTCAGATTTATCGGCAAAGCTATACATCTCTTTTTCGACGATGTCGGTGGCCCCGCCAATAGCACGGGCAAACAAATCAGTCTGCTCGACGATAGGCAGGCGAATATGCTCATAACCGTACCTACCCAGCACATCCGCCAATATCGCCTCTAATTGTAGCCATTTTGCCGATTGGGTAGGCAAAATATCATTAAACCCTTTGATAGCTTTGATCATGGTACGGTCATATCCTTACAATTATCACAAGTTCTTTTTTATATAGTTAACCTAAAAACAGCGACAGCACTACTGGTATCCGTTAGCGCTACTGGTATTTATTTAACGCGAATAATCTCATTTTCGCGCTTTTTTGCCAAGTCTTCAGCATGGGCGCGCACCATACTTTCAATCTCATCGACTAGATTTTCGGTATTGATCAAATGGCTTTTTTCGCCCATACGGTAGACCAATGACTTTGGCGCAGCACCGACGATACCGATATCGGCTTCTTTGGCCTCCCCTGGGCCATTTACTTTACAGCCAATCACTGACAGATCCATCGGCTCACGAATATCCTCGAGACGCGACTCTAACATTGTCATCACTTTGATCACATCAAACTCTTGGCGCGAGCAGCTAGGACAAGCGATAAAATTGACACCGTTTGAGCGGATATTTAGCGATTTTAAAATATCAAAGCCGATTTTGATTTCTTCTTCAGGCTCTGCCGCAAGGGAGATACGAATGGTATCGCCGATGCCGTCTAGAAGCAGCCCCCCTAATGCAATGGCAGATTTGACTGCGCCGGTGCGATAGACACCAGCTTCGGTCACGCCCAGATGTAGCGGGTTGTCAATTTGGGCTGAGAGCAGACGATATGCCTCTAATGTCAAAAACACGTTACTGGCTTTGACTGAGACTTTGTACTGATCAAAGTTGAGACGCTCCAAAATATCGATATGGCGCATCGCGGACTCTAGCATCGCCTCGCCCGTCGGCTCTTTATACTTTCGCTGGATGTCTTTTTCTAGCGAGCCTGCGTTGACACCGATACGAATCGGGATATTGTGATGCTTGGCGCAGGCAACCACCTCACGTACTTTGGCATCACTACCGATATTACCTGGGTTGATACGCAAACAATCAGCGCCTGCTTCGGCCACTGCCAAAGCAATCTTATGATCAAAATGCACATCGGCGATGAGCGGCACGCTGACCTGTTTACGGATTTCGGCAAAGGCGTTGACCGTATCCATCGTCGGGGTCGAGACGCGCATCAGATCAGCGCCTGCTTCTACGCAGCGCTCGATTTGTGCGACTGTCGCGGCCACATCACAAGTCTCGGTATTGGTCATGCTTTGCACACTAATCGGTGCATCACCCCCAATCGCGACATCACCGACATATATTTTTTTGGTAAAACGACGGTTAATAGGCGCTGACGTTGACATAGACAAACCCTTTGGTTAAAACAAAAAAATAAAAACAAACCCTGACAATGATACCTAACGATGCGGCATTATGCTTTTGCCCACTTATGGCGCAAGCTCAAAACTGGCTTGCTTATCAGTGGCATATGCCTCTAATGCCACCGCCTCTTGGTTGAGCATTAAGCTGACATTATCGACATTATCGATCTGTACATTAAATGGCGGTATGCCAGATAGCTTATAGCTACCCGTGCTTTGAGCGCCGTTCATCAGATTGCTCCCTGACGCATCAGTAATCACCACCACCGCCTCGTCGCTCAACATCACCTCTAACGTCGCGGTGCTGTTCGCCGCGCCTATGTTAAGCGCAGAGCCTGCGGCACCCACGCCTGTCTCGCTATCGATAGCAGCGCCTTGAGCCTGCTCGAGTGCCGAGATGTCTTCGACAGCGTTGGTCGGTGCTTGGGTATTTTCTTTGCTGGCATTACTGACCATGCGGAATAAAAAAATCGCTAAGATAATAACGCCAATGACCGCGATAATCAGTAACGGATTGAAACGAATGCGGTTATGAGTGTCTCGCTGCAAGGTGCCCATCGGGCGCAGCGGTGTATCAATGTTGTTGACTGAATATGGTTTTAGCTCATTGGGATAGGCGGCATCAAAGCTACTGGCGATCTTTACAGGGTCTAACCCCAAAAACTTGGCATAGTTGATAGCAAAACCACGAGCAAACGCGGCTTGCGGCAAATCTGCAAAATTCTCATCTTCTAAGGCTTTTAGGTGACGCTTTAAGATAAATAGCTCGGCGGCGGCCTCTTCTAGACTGACTTGCTTTGTTTTGCGGGCTTGCTGCAACATGGCACCAAATGATCCCTGAGTATTTGATTGAGTGTTTGATGATGGGGTGGTCATTTCCATGGTGCCTCTGGATTGTTAAGCCAAGTCTTCAGTTGTTTTGCTTCATCACTTAGTGGATAAGCGGATAAAAGCTGCTGTGCCAATTGCTGGCGTGTGGTTATGTTGTTTTGAGCCGCCGCAAGTTTGATGCCTTGTAATAGCAAACGCGGGCTAATACCTTGCCCTTGTACCAAGATCAGTGTCTCGTCATAAAGTTTTTGTGCTTGGGCCACCCGCTGCTGCTCAAGCAATAAATCTACCAATTCGATATGGGCGATGATGCTATTGCGGTTGCCATCTAGCGCGCGCAAAAACGCTTTGGCCGCAGCAGCACGGTCGCCCATCTGTAGGTAGGTTCGGCCTAGGTTTTCCAGCGCGCCGATACGACCTTCGTAGCCAAGCGCTGCCCCTGCAATCTCAAACTGCTCAGCCGCCTCTTTATAGCGTTTCATCTGCGACAAATACACGCCATAGTTATTGTGAGCTTGCTCAAAGTCTTTATCAAGCGCGATGGCTTTTTTAAAGTACTGATCGGCTTTTTGCAGATTGATACGGCTGCCCTCTTGCTGCAGCAAAACGCCCATCATATCATAGGCTGGCGCGTAACGGCTATCGGCAGCGAAGGCTTTTTCAAGCTGGCGTTGGGCGGTATCAAGCTCGTTTTTGCGGATATATTGCGCGGCAAGCGAGGTGCGTACGCGCGCAATTTCTTGTTGATCCAAGTTGCGATCATTGCTCGGCCGCGTCGATGTCTGATAAGGGGTATCCCCCAATAAATCATCGGTTGGCGTGCTTTGACACCCCGTCAAAAACAGCCCCACCATTGCCATACCAAGCAGTAGCCGTTTGGACGTCACTGCCGTCTGCGCCACTACTGGCAACGTGGCTATCATCCATGGTTTGTCAGTCAAAAAACACACGCTTTGATACTTATTTTGACAAGAATTTTTAGAAGTCATCATAGCCGCCATCATAAAACTGGATTCAATGCGTTCGATAATCGAAGCATCAGTTTAATAGATTTAGCCCCCATAAGTACAATTTAGTTGTGATTAATTGTATGATGAATCACAACTCAGCGTTTTCACGCGCTTTGATGCTTTGCTGCCATGCCGCTGAACGACGAGTGCGGTCGGCGACTTGCCCGACCAGCTGGCCGCAAGCCGCATCGATATCGTCGCCGCGCGTTTGACGAATGGTACACACAAACCCAGCTTCACTTAAGATATTGCTAAACGCATGGATGCGGTTGTTGCTTGATTTGTCATATGGTGCATGCGGAAACGGATTAAACGGTATCAAATTAATCTTACTTGGTAGACCATCCAACAACGCCACCAACTGCCGCGCATGCTCATCGCTGTCATTGACGCCATCAAGCATGACATACTCAATGGTGACGTGTTTTTTGTGGCGTGGATTGACATCATACACGTAGTTTTTTGCCGCGGCGATCAGCTCACTTAACGGGTATTTCTTATTGATAGGCACCAGCTCATCACGCAGCTCATCATTGGGCGCGTGCAAGGATATCGCCAAAGCCACATCGAGATCTTGTGCCAGCTGATACATCTTGGGTACCACGCCTGAGGTCGACAATGTCACACGGCGCTTTGAGAGGCCATAAGCATGGTCGCTGAGCATAATCTCCATCGAGCCGATTACAGGCTTGTAGTTTAATAAAGGCTCACCCATACCCATCATCACCACGTTGGTGACATGGTTTTCCCAAGCGCTATGATCGACAGCCTCTAAGCTGTCATTATCATCGCTCATGTAGGAAGCATTGGCCACCCACAGCTGCCCGATGATCTCAGCTGCCGTCAGATCGCGCTCAAAACCCTGCTTACCAGTACTACAAAAACTACAGTCGAGCGCGCAGCCGACTTGCGAAGAGATACACAAAGTTTTGCGGCCATTTGATTTATTATCATCCGCCGGAATCAATACCGTCTCCACCAGCGAGCCGCCCGTCACTTCAAACACCCATTTACGCGTACCATCATCACTGTACTGACGATGAATAACCTTAGGCGGAGTCACGCAGGCATTCAGCGACAATTTATCGCGCAGTGACTTGCTCAGATTGGTCATCTGCTCAAAATCTGTCACCCCGTGCTGATATATCCATTTCATCACCTGCGTCGCGCGAAATGGCTTTTCGCCGAGGCTTTTAAAATAGTCAGCCAATTGTGCTTGGGTCATCCCCAAAAGATTGGTCTTGGCCTGCGCTTCATCGACCAGCTTGATGCTGGCTTTGGAGGTGGCAGGGACATGCTGGATTGGGGATTGAACAGTGGACATAATAGGTAACCTTTTTGCATCAGCTAAATTAAGCGTGGCAATTGTTGATATAAGCGATGAGTGTTGCTCTCCATACGCCTTATGGCAAATATGGCCATTAGCAATCCATTATGAGCGCAGCGTCTCTTGTACTTATGCCAATTATACATAGCGACAAGCACAAAAAATGAGCAGCTATACTGATAAAGGATTGATAATGCTAGATAAAGACAATAATGAGGCAAATAATAAAAAATTTCAATAACGCAAAGACGGCGAAAAAACAGACAAACCAAAATAGCTAAAACGGCTTATACCCATCAGATATAAGCCGTCTTGCGACACAAATTATTCATAACCAACCTCTCGGCTGCTATCAATAACTGGCTGCTCTTAGCGCGTACGTGCACATACTTCATCATCATTAAAGAAGTAGCTGATTTCACGTGCTGCTGACTCAGCTGAATCGGAACCATGAACCGCGTTTTCATCGATGCTGCTAGCAAAGTCAGCACGGATAGTGCCTTCGGCAGCGTCGGCTGGGTTGGTTGCGCCCATGATTTCACGGTGTTTAGCAATGGCGTTTTCGCCTTCTAATACAGAAACAACGACAGGGCCTGAAGTCATGAATGAGACCAAAGCATTATAAAATGGACGCTCGGCATGCTCAGCGTAAAAACCGCCTGCTTTTTTGTCATCAAGATGCAACATTTTTGCAGCAACGATTTTTAAACCCGCTTCTTCAAAACGGCTATAAATAGCGCCGATGTTGTTGCCAGCGACGGCATCAGGCTTGATGATAGATAAAGTACGTTCGTTAGCCATAAAAAAACTCCTAATAGGGGGGTCAGTTTGGTAAAAGTAAAGGGGTAAATGCTTTGTTTTAACGTTGGCCGCCATGTCGACGAAGCGGATAACTCATGATTTATCGATAGCAAAACACGAGCGTCAACATAGGATTGTTGCCTATTATAATGATTGAGGCTATAAATGATAGGATTAATTTATGACCGCACCTTGCATAAAAGTAAATTTATGATCCGCTAATTGTTAATACGGTCATCATATTGACCAAAAAGAACCCCAATGCTCAGCACTGGGGTTCTTTTAATTGATACTACTTGATTCATACTACAAGCCAGTTAGTGCTTATAACACCAAGACTTATAGTACGCACTAAGCATCATACGGGTCACGAAGTACGATGGTCTCTTCGCGGTCAGGGCCCGTTGAGATGATATCTACTGGGCAACCGATCAAATCTTCGATACGCTTGATGTATTTTTTGGCGTTTTCTGGTAGGTCGTCATAGTTGGTAATACCAACGGTAGACTCGCTCCAACCTTCCATCGTTTCGTACTTCGGTGTGACAGACTCATAGAACTCTGCGTCGTGCGCGCCAGCACATTCTGTCTCAGGGAGGTTGTAACCCACACCGATTAGCAATTCTTCAAGACCGTCTAAGACGTCTAGCTTGGTCAAGCAGATACCTGACATAGAGTTCAATACCACCGCACGGCGTAGTGCCTCGGCATCAAACCAGCCGCAGCGACGCGCGCGGCCAGTAGTCGCGCCAAACTCATGGCCGACTTTGGCTAAGTGGGCACCCACATCATCAAACAATTCTGTTGGGAATGGGCCACTACCGACACGCGTGGTGTAGGCTTTGGTGATACCAAGTACATAATCTAGGTACAATGGGCCGATACCCGTACCAGTCGATACGCCGCCTGCTGTGACGCTTGAGCTGGTGACAAACGGATAGGTACCGTGGTCAATATCAAGTAGCGTGCCTTGTGCACCCTCAAACATTAAGTTTTTGCCAGCAAGACGCAATTGGTTGAGGTCTTCGGTCACATCAGTAACCATGCCTGTGATCTCTTCGCGCCACTCTTGGCACAGCTTAAAGGTCTCATCAAAATCGATGGCATCGACTTTATAATACTGTGTCAGTTGGAAGTTGTGATATTCGATTAGGTTACGTAGTTTTTCTTCTAAATCATCACGGAACAAGTCAGCAAGCTTGATGGCACGGCGCGCCACTTTGTCCTCATATGCAGGACCGATGCCGCGACCTGTGGTACCGATTTTGCCTGTACCGCGTTTGGCTTCGCGTGCTTGGTCAAGTGCCACGTGATATGGCATGATGAGTGGGCAGTTTGGCGAGATACGTAGACGCTCGCGTACTGGTACGTTGTTGGCTTCTAGATCTTTTATCTCTTTTAGTAGGGCGTCTGGCGCTAGTACCACACCGTTACCGATGAAGCAGGTGACGCCTTCGCGCAAGATACCAGATGGGATCAAATGTAGGACGGTGGTTTTGCCATCGACAACCAGTGTGTGCCCAGCGTTGTGACCGCCTTGAAAACGAGCAACGGCTGAGGCTTTTTCGGTAAGTAAATCAACGATTTTACCCTTACCTTCATCGCCCCATTGGCTACCCAAAACTACGACATTCTTACCCATGATCAATCCTTACCTTTATGTATTGAGGTGTGTGCAATAACGGTTGCAAAACTAACGTGATGTTAGCAGTGTTTGATGCTTGTGCTCAGTGCGCTTATCATTGCCGCGCCAAACCAAGTATGTTTTATCTTAAAGCCTTTATCCAAGCGGCGATGCCACTATAACTATACCTATAAGTCAGCCAAACTGAATCTAGTTAAGCTAGATAGTTTGTAGTTGCCATTGATTGTCAGCAAAACCCAAACGATGTGTCACGCCATCAGGACGGTCGTCCGCGTTTAGTGGCATGGTGACACGGTAGCCCTGCTCGCGTAAGCTGGTGGCCTGCTGGAGCAAGGTTTGTCGCTGCTCAGGGCTTGCTTGAGTGGCGGCTTGATAGTCGATCAGCACGATACTTGGCGCTTCAAGCTGCGTGTGCGCCAGCAAACGGCTGACATCCATACTAAAGCCTGTGGCTTCACGTGGCTGGCTGGCGGACAGATGGCCACTGCTTTGCATACCATCAAAACGCCCGCCGCGTACCAGCGGCTGAGTCTCGCTATTGATATAGCCATTAAAGACAATGCCAGTATGATAGTGATAGCCTGATAGCTCAGTCACATCGACACTCACCGGACACTGCCACTGCGTTTTTAGGTGCGTTTTTAGGCGCTGTAGCTCATCGATAGCCGTAGATATCTGTTCATCTTGCTGCGCGGCAGTAGAGAGCTTGGTCAGCAAATTATCGATATCGTGACCAAAACGCGCTAAGGCATAAAAGTCATCGCCCATCGGCAATGCTTGGCAAACGCGTTTGAGCTCTGGTAGGTTTTTATTGGCATATAAATGCATCAATTGCTCAGCGTCGCTGTCAGATAGCGCCGCCATCTCAGCCAAACGCTTAAATATCGCCACATGACCCAAGTCAATATGCAGCGCCGCGCTCATATCTAGTGTATTGACCATCCCAAACAAGACATCAATCAGCTCGATATCGGCTGCCAAATCGGCGCAGCCAAATATCTCAGCGCCTAACTGCAAGGGCGTACGTGAACCAAACAGTCCTGACGGCAAGGTGTGAATCACATCGCCTGCATAGCAATAACGCGCAATACCTGTACCGCCGTGATGCGCATCAATACGCAAAATCTGCGGGGTAATATCGGCACGCAAGCCCATCAAACGACCCGTCAGCTGATCGATGATCTTAAACGTCTGACGTTTCAAATCTTCTGAGGCGTCACTTAACAGTGACTCAGTAAACTCAATCATCGGCGGATTGACCAACTGATAGCCATGAGTGATCAGCTGCTGCGTCAATTGGTACCTAAGCACCTCTTGCTTATGCGCGTCTTCAAACAACACATCCACCACGCCATCAGGCAACAGCCAACTGTTGGCTACATCGCTGGCAAAATGGTTTAGGTAGGGCATGCTATTGGGTTTAGCAACGCTATCGGCAGGCTGAGTGGCCGCATTTTTTGTTGCATTTAACTGGGCAGGTTTTGCAGAATCAGAACTGACAGACACAATAAATCCTTGTTTGGCGTATCGCTTACCAAAAAACGCGGTACTGATGCGGTACTAAAAGGTTGTATTTATAAGGGCATTGACATCGTATCGTTGTGTTTTTAACACACAACATCATTGACCCAATTATTTATAAACAAACTAGGTAACCGCAACAGGGTGAGTAATAAGTATAATTTAGGATGATAAGACGAGTATCTTTATGCGCTAATAAACAGAGATAAATAATCAAGGCACTTTATGCTTTAGTTTAGCATAGCAGTCAAGGTTCGCCTAGTGACAATTGGGCACAATTACTATCTAATTATCGTCCATGGCATCATGAGCATCAGTAGCTACGGCGACGGCTATCTGCTCGTATTGAACAAATAGCGCCCGTGAAATAACCGCTATGCGCTTGCATTACTTGATAAAACGTGCGCGAACTACCCCAGCAAGAACAGCGCCATGCAGACAGACTCATGTTACACTAACACATATTTTTATCTTGGAAGCCTTATGTCATCTGATTACCACCCAAACCCAGCCATCAACCAAACCAACGTCTTAGGGACGGCGCTTGCTAGCTGCTGTTTTGACCCGATTACCGGCTATTATCGCAATGGTTTTTGTCATACTGGCAGTCATGATGTCGGCCAGCATACCGTCTGCGCCAAGATGACCAGCGAGTTTTTGAATTTTTCTGCCAGTCGCGGCAATGACTTGATCACGCCTCTGCCTGAGTATGGTTTTGCTGGATTAAAACCTGGCGACTACTGGTGCATCTGTGCGTTGCGCTGGGTCGAGGCCTTGGACTTCGATATCGCCCCGCCAATCAAGCTCGAAGCCTGTCACGAAAGCCTGCTGAGCTTGGTCGATATTGAGACTTTAAAAAGCCACGCGCTTTAATGACGGCGCCGCATTTTATTTGTGAGACGTTTTTTACTTTATCACGGGAGGGGGTATGGACCACAATAACGATCAATTGCTCAAAAAAACCGCACGTATTGAACCTAACTCCGACATCAACCGTCTTTATGCGGATATGAATGATGAGCATTTGTATCTCGATAATGATGATAGCTATATCTACGGCGATGCCGATGCCACCAGAGAAGATACCATCGAGACCATGACGGTCTATGACCCTGATTCTGAGCGCTATGAAGATATCGATCTATCCAGTGAAGATGAGGTCGTCAATTGCTACGCCTACTCTCGTAAGACCGGCGAAAACCTCGATAAAGTGGCGCTAAATGATGTCAGTCGGGCGCTGAGTAACAATGGCCAGTTTATCTGGCTGGGTTTGTATGATCCCAGCCTCCAGACCATGGTCAAAGTCAAAGAAGCCTTTGGTCTGCACGAGCTTGCCATCGAGGATGCCTTTGCCGACCATCAGCGCGCCAAAGTCGAAAATTATGACAACGACATGGTATTTGTGGTCTTACGTACCGCTAAGCTTGAAGACAACGTCATTCGCTACGGCACCACTGCGATATTTATGGGCAAAAACTACTTAATCACCATTCGCAATGGTCCATCCAACTCCTACGCACCTGTCCGCGAGCACTGCCACCGCCGCCCAGAAAAGCTCAGAATGGGGCCGATATTTGTCTTGCACGCTATTCTCGATTTTATCGTGGATAACTATATGCCGATTACCGATCGTTTGGGGCGTTATCTGCGTGAGCAAGAGCGTTACGTATTTACCTATGAGTTTGATAAAGGCACGCTCAAAAACCTCTACGAGCTCAAGTCACAGCTGGTACACATGCGGGCGATTATTTTACCGGTGCAAGACATCTGTAGCTTTTTTATCAATCATAAAAAAAGCGAGCTGGTCTCTGGGTTTTCGCAAGCGGCCAAGCCCTACTTTCGTGACGTCAATGACCACTTGCTGCACTCGTTAGACGCCATCAACGGCCTCAATGAGATGCTAAGCGTGGTGATGAACACCTATATGGCCATGGTCAATATGGGACAGAACGAAGTCGTTCGTAAACTTGCCGCCTGGGCAGGGATTTTAGCGGTACCAACGGCCATCGCTGGTATTTATGGTATGAACTTTGACTTTATGCCTGAGCTGCATTGGAAATACGCTTACTTCGTTATTATGATTATCATCATCGCGTTGTGTAGCTTCTTGTATTACAACTTTAAGAAACTCAAATGGTTGTGATAACTCATTCATACATAAAAAAGGGCTACCAGTGGTAGCCCTTTTTTGTGCTGATTGTGCCTCATTACTCACGGCGGTGCTTGGTATGGCTGTCTGGTGCTTGCGCATTATCAGGCAGCATAGCCTTGACTGTCAAATTTGCATACTGTCTATCAAGATTGTCCTCTGGACGACCAAAGGTTTTTGCCGTCCAAGTCAATACAACAATAGCACCACTCAATAGCATGATTGCCACAGAGATCGTTGCCAATAGCCATAGATGAAAATAATCTGACACTGCCTGCACATCAACGACCAGATGTCGCGACAATGCGGTGATGGCGATAAATATCAAAAACTGTACGGGCAATCGATGGGTTTTAAAATAAATCCCTATCATAGCGAGTAGCTCAAGATAAATGAACAGCATCAAAATATCTTTTAGATCCGCTGAGCCTTTTTGGACAATATAAATGAACTCTTTACCTGCCGTCCAGACCACCACCACACTGATTAAAAATAAAATAACGTAATGACAGACATCGACAAACTCTCTACCAATACCTTGTAGTCGCTCATGAATACCTACGTCTTTTTTAGCCATTTTTAGATCCTATCAACGAAGAGATGGTTGATTTGCCTGACTCTATCAATCAGGCCCCTTTATCTATCGGCAATCAGCACTCACATGGCTATTTTTTAGCTAATATCCAAGCCTGCTGATTTTTCAGCGGCTTCTACCGTCTGGCGAATGAGAGTATTAATCGTCATCGGGCCTACGCCGCCTGGCACAGGCGTATAAGCACTAGCAATGCTCTCAACGCCTGTCAGCTCGATATCGCCAACACCGCCATTGTCGGTGGGATGAAAACCTGCATCGACTACCACAGCACCTTTTTTGATCCACTCAGCTTTAATCAACTCAGGCACACCCACTGCCCCGACCACGATATCAGCACGCTTGATATGAGCGGCCAAATCTTGTGTTTTTGAGTGACACATCGTCACTGTGCAGTTGGCATTTAATAACATCATCGCCATCGGCTTACCCAAGATAGCACTACGGCCAACGACCACGGCTTCTTTACCTGATAACTCGATATCATGACGCGCCAATAAGTGCATGATGCCCTGCGGCGTGCAAGATCCATAAGCTGGCTGCTGCATCGCCATACGACCAAAGCCAAGACACGTCACGCCATCGACATCTTTTGCCAAGTCAATTTGCTCAAAGCATGCACGCTCATCGATATGCGCAGGGACGGGGTGCTGTAGCAAGATACCATGGACATCAGGGTCGTTATTGAGCTCATCAATCTTTGCCATCAGCTCTTTGGTAGTGGTAGCACTTGGCATCTCGACCCGAATAGAGTCCATGCCGACACGCTTACAGGCATTGCCTTTCATACGTACATAGGTCGCAGAGGCTGGATCATCACCAACCAATATCGTTGCAAGGCTTGGGGTACGCCCAGTCTTATCCTTGATCGTATCCACGCGCGCGCGTAGATCCTGTTCTATTTGTTTGGCAAGTGCTTTGCCGTCCAAAACGGTAGCAGGCTCTTGGGCAATAGACATAGTAACTCCAATAGAGGGTACGATATAAAAAAATAAAGACAGCGCGCGCAAGTACTTTGCATGCCTGTCTTTTGCTTCGTCAACCTTTGACTAGTCATAATATTGTACCTGTGTCCGCGGCAAAATCCTAGCGCAAGATAAAGCCAAAATATTGATACGCTTTTTAATAAGTGACTGGCAAGAGAAGAGGTATTTGTAGATAGCTCTCCTGCCGTCTTTTAAAAAACAACATGGCTGTCGTTACCCTTTTTAGAACGCTCTTTCTTAAAATAGATAACCCAAACGCGAATTTTCTAATAAATATTGGTTTGAGTCATCATCGACAGTAAGCAGTTGTTTACGTGCTAATTTTGTTAAAATAGCGTAGAATAGGCACTGCATTTTTTACATTGAGAAATGTAAACCCACCGACTCAAGGACATGATTATGAAAGATGAGAAATTACAAAAAGCCCTCGCCCGTATGGGGCTGGGTTCACGCCGTCAGATGGAAGAAGTCATCAGATCAGGCCGCGTGTCTGTCAATAATGCGCCTGCAACCATTGGTGATCGCGTGCAGCAAGGCGATGAGATACGGGTAGATGGTCGTCAGATCAAATACAACGCCGAAAACGAAAAGCGCCGCCGCGTCTTGGCATACTACAAGCCTGAAGGGGAAGTGTGCTCGGCAAAAGACCCTGAAGGTCGCCCGACTGTGTTTGAGCGCCTACCAAAGCTGACCCACGATCGCTGGGTGATGGTTGGCCGTTTGGACATCAACTCAACCGGACTGTTATTGTTTACCAACGATGGCGAGATGGCCCATCGCTTGATGCACCCCTCAAGTGAAGTCACGCGTGAATATGCGGTACGTGTCTTGGGTGAAGTCACCCCTGATATCGCTCGCAACTTGACCGCTGGTGTCATGCTAGAGGACGGCATGGCGCAGTTTGACGACATTAAAGAAGGCGGCGGTGAAGGCGTCAACAAGTGGTATCATGTCAAACTAAAAGAAGGCCGCAACCGCGAAGTGCGCCGTTTGTTTGAGTCGCAAGGCCTCAAGGTCAGCCGCCTATTGCGCACCCGCTATGGTACGATCTCACTGCCCAAAGAGCTGCGTACAGGCCGCTTTTTGGAGCTGGACAAAAAAGAGATCAACACCCTAACCGACTTAGTCAGCTTGCGCCCGCGTTATGGTACAGGTCTGCACGGCGCGGCCAAAGAAAAGCAAGAACGTATCAAAAACAAACCGCTCAAAGCGCGCCGTGCCGATAGTCGTAGCGATAAGTCGCACAGTAGCAAACCGAAAAGCAGCGGCAGCCCTGCCAGTCGCGGCACTCGGCACACTCGTGGCCGCGGCGATAAGCGTTAGTTTTATTAGGGCGTGTCCTCATTTTAAAAATGGTGATAAAAATGAGATAAATCGCCGTCAAACAAGGAAAATAGCGCAAGTAATATCGAGGTATTAGTCAGCTATTTGACACCGTTTGGCCAGATTTGGCCATTTTTAGCCCATTTAGATGGCTATCGATTGAATTGAGGACACGCCCTAGGTGTAGTTTTGCCCTACCCTTTAACGATCGTGGCTCTCAACATAGTTTTTCATCACGCGTAACGCTTGTAGATGCTGCGTCTGCGCTTGGTCCAATAACGCATCTAGACGCTGCTCGATATGGTCTAATACCTGCTGCAACAGCTCACTGGCTTCTGCTTTTTTTTCTGTTTGTGATAGGTCGGCGCTATCAATACTGACCAGATAATCATAACTGGCTAGTGTGTCAGGCAAGCGCGTGTACAGCAGCTTTTCTAACACAAACTGCGACTCGGTCACCGTCGGCGTCTTATCATCAGCCTGTTGTGTTTTTTGATAAGACTGATAGCGACTCACCTTATCGTCGATACGCTGCAGCTGGCGCAGCTGATCGTTTGGTAAGCGCCGTAGATGTTTTTTGTGTAAACGCAGATGCCGCCATGTGACCGCAGACAAGGACAAAGGCGCTTGATCATCTTGATATGTAAGCACGCCTGGGGTGATGCCGACGGCTTTATGCAGCGCTTGCCAGCCTTTTTTACCCAAATAAATGGTCGTGATGGTCGTCACGATACCGACACCAATGAGCACACTCATATATCTTACTCTTTTACCGTTATTGCGCTTAGCTTTTAATCTTTACCGTTTGATATCATCAGCGCGCGCCTTTTTGGCCGCAGCGCCAGCTGGGGTTTCAAGCGTTTGGATACCTGCCTCATCATCAGCACCGTCATCGAGGTTTTGTCCTTCATGACTGAAAACAGGCGTTTTAAAGCGTTTTTGTAGATAGCGATTGGTCGCGAGTAGCTTTTGCCCGTCTTTATGATAGGAGGCATTGAGCAAATCATCAAACTGCGCGTCAATGGTGGTGAGCACCTCAAGCAGCGCTTCTTTGCCTGTCACATTGGAGTGCTTGATTTTGGTGGTATCAGCGCGCGCACTATCGCCCATATCTAAGTCATGCAAGCGCCGATAGTCCGCCACCGCCAGCGGCACATGTCTGTCCATGAGATTTTGAATCATGATATAGGTCTCATTGACAGTGTCTTTGTCATCAATCTTACCGTCATTATTGGTATCACCATAAATGACGCGCAGCTTTTCGCCTTTTTCGTTGATCTGCGCCAGCATCGTCTTGATATCAGCCGGTAGGCTTTTTTCGGGGATATAGCCCAGCTGCGGCATCGCTTTATACTCCAGCATTTTGGGCGCGGTTATTTTTTTGATACCACGATATCCCAAGTACAACCCAGCCGCTGGTAGCACACCATACAATACAAACATGATAAACATCGCAGTCATTTGGGTCATTGGCTGATCCTTATTTTATGGCAAGTTTTTTGGCAGTTTTTTTTGGCAAAATGATTGGCAAGCACCGCGGTATCAATGAGAGCAAGTTCGCAGTCACAACCGCCGCCCTTAGCTTAGCTTTGCGTGCGGCTTTTGACATAGCGATGCGTGGAAGCAAGGCGGCTCATCACAGTGTTGTGCAATTCATCGAGCAGCTCATCAAGCTCGTAGTCAATCTCTAAAAACAAATCCGTCAGCATATCACCTGCGCTCATCTTGCCTTGTGCTGTATGGTTTTTGGTACGGTGCGGGCTAAATCGTTGCAGCTGCTCATAATGATGCAGCGCCTCAGGGATACTCTCAGAAACCAGCTTGTCGATGACGAACTGCCGCTCGTTATGCTGTTGCTGCTGCTCATCGTTGAGCTCTTGGCTCCACTCACGGTAGCGCTTTAGCTTACCATTTATTCTATCGAGTATTGCCACCGCCTCGATAGGCATGGCGTTTAAGGTGGCTTCATCGACCACATCTACAAGCTCAGTCATAATCGGACAGCGTCCATGTTTGAGATACCATAAGGTATCAGGGTCAAAAGGGGGTCTGTTGGCTGGGCGCATTTGTGCATGATTGGCCAGATAGCGGTCGGTGAGCGGTGTGGCCGCTTGCGCTGGCAGATCGTCTTGGGCTTGCCCAAATGATTGTAGCATTCTTGTCAAACTTACCACCATGACCGATCTTACCTCTCTGTTATACACGCCTCTTGTTACATACCCATTTTACAGTAAGGGGCTTTGCTTTATTGCATCGGTGCAATCAATAGCGTATCTTAACAGCTTTTTGTGATGCTGCCAGTACGCAAAATGTCAGCGCCGCTGGCACTATCCGCCCCGCTCCACACCGATTAAGCACTTAATTATGTATGCCCCTGACTTTCTTTCTGGCTTCTTACTTGGGCTATCGCTCATCATTGCGATAGGCTCGCAAAACGCCTTTGTACTCAAACAAGGGCTAAAGCGCGAGCACATCTTTTTTGTCTGTTTGTTTTGTGCCCTTAGCGATGCCATCTTGATATCAGCAGGCGTCGGCGGCTTTGGCGCCGTGACAGCACGCTATCCACACATCGTCGATGTCGCAAAATTCGCCGGTGTGGTGTTTTTGCTCGGTTATGGCTTACAAAGCCTATATGCCAGTGTGCGCCTATCACAGGCACTGACCGTCGAGGGTCAAGTGGTCAGCAGCCTAAAAAAAGCGCTGCTCCTGTGTTTTGGCTTTACATGGCTCAACCCGCACGTCTATTTAGATACATTGGTGCTCGTCGGCATGGTTTCAACAGGCGCTAGTAGCAAAGTGGTGTTTGCCGCTGGTGCCGTCAGCGCGTCTTTCTTTTTCTTTTTTGCGCTGGGCTATGGCGCGCGCTTACTCAAGCCGCTGTTTGCCAAACCAAAAGCTTGGAATGTTTTGGACGCTCTCGTCGGTATCTTGATGCTCTATCTGGCATGGCATTTGTATCAAAGCTAGTCACCAAAGATGGATGGCTCATCCTAAACAAAAAAAACCAAACCCTCACTTGAAGGTTTGGTTTTTTACAATAAACACTTATAGATAAAAACTGCTTATGAGGCTTTTTTGTGCTTTTTGGGCTGGACAAATGCCAAGTTTAAAAAGTGTTCAAGCGAGTCATCTAACACATCCAGCCACGGCTCTGGCAACTCAGGCGCTAGCGTGCCCGTCAGCGTCGAGCGGTAGGCCTTTTCTCTAAAGGTCATGATGTTCTCTGCTTTGTCCTTTTGCCACTGCTTTAGAATATCGCCTTGTTTTTCGACCGCAAACTCAGGATAGTCCGTCGCATCGGTCAAGTCACGAATGTAAGCAGCTTGAAAGTCGATGGAGTCGTCGACCGTGACGCATTTGGCATAGGTTTCCAGCCATTTTTGCTCGTCAGCCTCACGCGTTGCCAAATCCGGCAGCGCCATCTCACCCATGATGACATCACGCGCATACCAAGCTTGGGCGTCAAACATATTAAAGGTAAAGTACTGATCTTGCATGCCTAAATAGATAAGCTTGGGATTGGGCTGCCAAAAAATACCTTTATAAAGGTTGGCAGGGTACAAGCAGTTATGCGTTTGCAAACGCAGCTCATCCGGCAAGAACGGGAAATGGAACAAGTAACCGGTACACATAATGATGGCGTCAAAGCTTTGGCTGGTGCCATCAGCAAAATGCGCCACATCTCCTTCAAAATGCGTCACCAGCGGCACTTCTTTGATGCCCTCAGGCCACTCATAGCCAAGTGGCTGGCTGCGATAACTGATGGTTACTGATTTGGTGCCATACTTATAGCACTGCGTACCGATGTCTTCGGCGGAGTAACTGCTACCGACAAGTAAAATATCTTCGTTTTTAAACTCTAGGGCATCACGGAAGTCGTGAGCATGCAAGATACGGCCAGGGAAGGCTTCGAGACCTTCAAAGTACGGCATATTTGGCGTCGAAAAGTGCCCTGTCGCAACCACAACATAGTCAAACTCTTCGACTTCTTGCTCGTCGGTTTTATGGTTCATCACCGTGACGGTGAATTTTTGCGTATCATCATCGAAAGCTACCCAGCGTACTGGGCATTCAAAGCGAATATATTTTTGAATGTCTTGTTTGTCGATACGGCCCATGATGTAGTCTTTTAGGACTTCACGCGGAGGGTATGAAGGGATAGGCTCACCAAAATGCTCATCAAACGAGTAGTCTGCAAACTCCAAGCATTCTTTTGGGCCATTTGACCATAGATAGCGGTACATACTGCCGTGGACGGGCTCACCATTTCTGTCTAGACCTGTGCGCCAGCTATAGTTCCACATACCGCCAATGGCGTTTTGTTTCTCATAACAAACTATCTCAGGTAAGTCTTTTACACCTGCCAAGCGCGCTGCTTCAAAGGCACGCAACTGCGCCAAACCACTTGGACCTGCTCCTAAAATAGCAATTCTTTTCTTACTCAAGATCAACTCCTGTTAAAAATAGTGAATCACTACTATAACATACTTTCATTAATGGCGTTTTTTGCCAGCGTCTTTGGTGATTAGTCAAACAAGCGCACATACCTTTAAGCGTCAGATAAGCGGTTATACCAAGGCAGGAAACAAGGTACGCAAGCCATTGACGATGATTTCGATAGACACTGCAGCCAAGAGCATGCCCATGATGCGGCTCATGATGTTTAGTCCAGTATCGCCCAGCAGCCGGCTGATACGACCTGCCGCCATTAAGGCCAAATAGCAAAACAAGCTGATAAACAATCCAGCGATAAGAATGGCTGAGACTTGCAAAATCCCAGAGACTTGCGAAGAGTAAATGATGACGGTGGAGATACCGCCAGGACCGATCATCATCGGAATAGCGAGCGGCACAACAGCAGAGGCGGTACTTGGCGCGGCGTATTTGTCATACTCGACATCGAAGTTTTCTTGATCGGGTTTGACGGGGTTACCTTCCCCGTTCATCATGTTGAGCGCAATCAAAAACACCAAGATACCACCCGCCAACTGAAACGAGCCGATAGAAATACCCAGCAGCTTAAGCAAGGTCTCCCCTGCCACAGTAAAAAAGCTGATGGTAATAAAAATGGTCAAGCAAGCAATACGCGCCACTTTGCGCCGATTATTCATCGAATAACCGCGGGTCAAATCCAAAAACAACGTCAATGCGCTAAATGGATTGATCAGCACCAAAAAGGCTAAGATTATCTTGATTATTTCAGTGTTCACTCAGTCTCGCTTATCTGTTGCAGCAATGATGCTAAAGTCAGGTCATCACGGCACACAGCGATGACCTGTTAGGCGGCTAACCACCGCATAAGCGCCATTGTAACATAGGCAGATAAGCCAATAAAATCATTAACTTTGCTTAATTTCCCGTATTATCACTGACCATAAAATCCAGACCGATATCGAGCGCGGTGGTACTGTGCGTCAGATAACCCATTGCAATGAAATCCACCCCTGCCTGGGCGACCGCTTGCACCGTCTCAGGGGTAATACCTCCTGAGGCTTCTGTCTTGGCGCGGCCTTGGCACATAGCCACCGCTTGCGCCAAAACATCAGGCGTCATATTGTCCAGTAATACCAAGCTTGCACCTGCATCGAGTGCCTGCGCTAACTGCGCTAAGGTGTCGACTTCTACCTCAATTGGAATCAGATGACCGGCAAAGTCTTGCGCTTGCTTGATGGCAGTTGCGATATCGCCTGCAATCGCAATATGATTGTCTTTGATCAAAATCGCATCGTCCAGCCCCAAGCGATGGTTGCGCCCGCCGCCGCAGCGTACAGCGTATTTTTGTACTGTCCGTAGGCCAGGAATGGTCTTACGCGTACAGGTGATTTGCGCAGGGTATGCAGCCACACTATCGACGATCTGCCGTGTCGCGGTCGCAATACCGCTCAGGTGCGTCATAAAATTGAGCGCGGTACGCTCAGCAGTGAGCAAATGACGCGCATTACCGCGCACGGTCGCCAGCACTGTCCCCGCCTCAACCCTCTCACCATCCGCGATCTGAGCGTCAAAACCAATCTGCGTATCGACCATATCAAAGGCCAATCGCGCCAAATCCATACCGCAGATAACGCCAGCCTGGCGCGCTTTGATCTGTAGCTGCGCTTGCATATCGGCTGGGATGGTTGCTTGTGAGGTGACATCGCCGCGCCTGCCTAAATCTTCTGTGAGAGCGGTCTCTACTAATGGGCGTAGCAACACCTCATTTAATGCTGGTTCTTGTTTGCCTGTCATCGGTTATCCTTATCGTTGCGCATTTGCTTGATAAATGTGCCATCGCCAGTGATAACACCACAAATGGTAATCATATCACTGGCATCACGGTCATTTATTAGACTCAAAATGAGCATAAATATAGCGTAAAGCACCCCGCCCTGCAATAAAATAATGTCATTTAATTATTTGCGTTTGGGCAGCTTGCTATCCATGAGCAGGCTTTGTAACTCGATATCGTGCCGAAAACGATACAGCTTGGCGGGCCGGCCGCGCTGAGCGCTACTGCTCTCTCCTGTTTCCATCACTAGGTTTTGTGCCTCCAGCAAGCGGCGAAAGTTCTGCTTATGCAGGCGCACACCTGATAACGCCTCTACGCTCTGCTGTAACTGCGATAAAGTAAACACCTCGGGCATCAAACCAAAAATCAGCGGCCGATACTCTATTTTGGCTCGTAATCGAGAGATGGCGGTGGCAATCACGCGGCGATGATCGTAATACATCGGCTCGCCTATCAGCTGCGACCAGTGTTTGGGCAGCTCGGTGGACACATTGGCTAAGTAGCTTGGCGGATAGCTTGGCGCTTCAGGTATCAACCCTGCTTCATAAAGCATCTCATAGCGCAGCAGTACATGCTCGGCGACCCATTCTTTATTTTCTGGCAGCTGCTCCCGGCTGGCCGCGCTGACACCCAAGCTTGGCGGCTGTTGGCTTAGCACATGCGCTTCACCGACGCCCCAACACAGCTCAATACGCTGACGTCGCCGCTGCTGGGTGATACCGTCATCTGCCTCCTGTGCCCATGCCAATAACGCTGGCACGATAAACGAGGTAATAATAATTGGCGCGCCATCTAAGTGGTTTTCCCACGGAAAGTAATCATACCAATCTCGCCATAGCGCTTGGCTTGGTAGCTTTGGCGTCTGCGTCTCCTGCACCAGCCCTAGATAGCTGACATACACTAAAGCATGACCATCAACGTTGCGTCTATTGGTATCGACAAAGGTATAAAGCTGCTCTAAATACCCAAGTGGCTGCTGCGTCTGCTCCTCCACCCACTGGCGCACCCCTGCTTGCAACGAGCGATGCAGCGGCATCAGTGGCCCATTGGGCAATAGCTTACCTTGATCGACCGTTAGGACACGGGCGGTATGCTCGGTAATCGCAACGAGTACGGCAACCACCTCGGTGGTACCACTGCCTTGCTGATGCGCATGTGAATAAGACAACGTCATAAGTGTATTTATCATCCTCGGTAGAAAATCAAACGTAGTACACAAACAAGCTGAGTACAAAAACAAACTCAGTATACAATCAAAACAGCCGTGCTACAGCAGTCGTTAGCACCGTTTACCTACAAACAGTAACACTTCCTAGTATAGCTCGAATCTAAGACGATCACAGTCTGTCGCTGTAACACCAGTCAAGCCGCACGCCTTAATATGGTTAATTTACTTTAAAACAGGTACAGCGCTACTGGTATTTATTTTCCTTGCGTGCTGTGCCTACGCCGACAGAGGCTGCGCAAAATAAGTATCAGTAGCACGTGGCACCCAGTAGCACGTGAACATAATATCTAGCATGTCAGTTTTATTTAGGATTGACTATAGGTAGAAAAATCATAAAAAACCCTTGTTTTTATGCTCAAAATGAGCATAATTAAGACAATTTATGATTTTGCTTTAGCGAGTCATTCCAATATTACGACATATGATGTGTCACTATCGCACCAAAGGAAAGGTTGCAGCTATGAAAACTTATCCGTACGACGCCCCTATCATGAGTACCGACCAGCGCATCGCCACTCAGATGACCATCGAATACGCCAGAGCAAAGATACCTACCGAGCTGCCACGCTCTGAGCGGCTGGCAGTTGAAGAAAACATCAAGCACTTGCTAAAAGCGCATAATGCTGTACTCGTCGCTCATTATTATGTCGATCCTTTTATTCAGGATTTGGCGTTGGCGACTGGCGGCTGTGTCGGTGACTCGCTTGAGATGGCGCGCTTTGGACAAGCCCATGAGGCACAGACATTGGTAGTGGCAGGCGTGCGCTTTATGGGCGAGTCAGCAAAAATTCTAAGTATGGAAAAGACTGTCCTGATGCCTGACTTGGAGGCGGAATGCTCGCTTGATTTGGGCTGTCCTGCAGATGAGTTTGCCGCATTTTGCGACGCCCATCCTGAGCGTACCGTGGTGGTTTATGCCAATACCAGCGCCGCGGTCAAAGCGCGTGCCGACTGGGTGGTGACTTCCTCTGTCGGTATCGATATCGTCCGTCATTTACACGCGCAAGGTGAGCCTATCATTTGGGGGCCTGACCGTCATTTGGGCAAATATATCGCTCGTGAGACTGGCGCAGACATGCTGCTCTGGCAAGGTTCTTGTCTGGTGCACAATGAGTTTAAAGCGACCGAGCTGCTGCAATTAAAAGAGGAGCACCCTGACGCCAAAGTGCTGGTACATCCAGAGTCGCCTGATAGCGTGGTCGCGCTCGCTGATGTCGTCGGCTCGACCAGTAAGCTGCTCAGCTCGACCTATGAGATGGATGCCGAGACCTTTATCGTAGCGACCGATTTGGGTATCTTGCACGAGATGCAAAAACGCTCACCACACAAGCGTTTTTTGGCCGCACCGACCGCTGGTGAAAGCGCCAGCTGTAAGAGCTGCGCGTTTTGCCCGTGGATGGCGATGAATGGCCTAACAGGCATCGAGCAGTGTTTGACACAGCGAAGCGGTGAAGTCATGTTGACGCCTGAGCTGGCAGCCGCCGCCAAAAAACCTTTACAACGTATGCTGGATTTTGCCGAAGCGCAAAAGCGGCGCGTCACTGCAAGCGGTGACATTATCAAAGATCGCGCGCTCTTTGCCAATGTGGGAGCTGCCTAATATGAGTAAGGCGCATACAGCCGCTAATACAAGCACCCCTGCTAATGATACCCATGGCGTCAGACACACAGATGTGTTGATCATTGGCGCAGGTCTTGCTGGATTGAGCACGGCGCTGGCCTTACCGCAAACACTTCACGTGACGATACTAAGTAAAGCGGCGCTAGACGTTTGCTCCAGTCATTATGCCCAAGGCGGTATCGCGGCAAGTTTAGATGCCAAAGACTGCACCGCTGATCATATCGCTGATACGCTCATCGCAGGCGCAGGGCTGTGCGAGGCAAAAAACACCACAGAGATCCTAAGCTCAGGCGAGCAAGCGGTGCAATGGCTGTGCGAGCAAGGCGTACCCTTTACTCGCCTCCCAAAACAACACGCGCCAGCAGAAAAAACAGCGACATTAGACAATTTTCAATACCCCCATGAGGAAGACCTTGAGACAGCCGCCTTACAAACCAGCGACTTACACTTGACCAAAGAAGGCGGCCATGGTTGCCGGCGCGTCGCTCATGCTGATGATGCCACTGGCCGACATATTATGGAAGCCTTAGTTAAAAAAGCGCAAGCGGCGTCTAATATCACCATCCTGCCCTATCATGAAGCGTTTCATCTATTAAAAAATACTGACAATCATTGCCAAGGTGCACTTGTTTTTGATCACGTTCATCAACGACAGCTAACCTTGCATAGTCGCGCGGTGGTGCTGGCCAGTGGCGGTTTAGGGCAGTTGTTTAAACGTGCCAGCGCGCCCAATGTCTGTGTCGGTGATGGCGTGATGATGGCTTGGCAAGCAGGCTGCCGCTTGGCAAATCTGGAGTTTATCCAGTTTCATCCGACAGGTTTGGCGCTTGGTGACAGTAGTTTTTTAATCTCTGAAGCCCTACGCGGTGAAGGCGGACGGCTGTACTGCCCGCAGACAGGTAAACGCTTTATGCTAGAGGTTGATACACGCGCAGAGCTGGCACCAAGAGACATCGTCGCTCGTGCTATCGCCGAGCAAATTAGCATCAATGGACTTGGCTACGTTCATCTCGATGTCAGTCACTTACCAGCGGCATTTCTCCGAGCACACTTTCCGCAGATTTATCAGACACTATTAGACCTTGGCGTCGACATCACCACCGACCCGATCCCAGTAGCCCCCACCGCGCATTATAGCTGCGGCGGCGTGGTCACTTCTGCTAATGGCTTGACCGATGTGATAGGGCTTTATGCGGCAGGAGAAGTTGCTTATACAGGCTTGCACGGCGCTAATCGCTTGGCCAGTAACTCGCTACTTGAGTGCGTGGTGGTCGGGCGCCATATCGCCGCCGATATCCCGCGCTATCTACACGCAACTAAAAAACCAGACGCCACGTCCATTTATATTAACTCAGAGCAATCCATCTATGATATTTGGACCTCGCCGATGCTGGCAGACTATCAGCGTATTACCTTGCCATCGCCCATTGAGTACCAACGCCATACTAATGACCATCACAACGTCAGCACCAGTACAAATACTGAGATTGCTGGCATAACCACCCAATTAAAAGCGTTAATGACCTCGCATCTGGGCATCACTCGTAACGCCGAGCAGCTTGAGCAAGCGCTGGGGCAAATCTGCCAGTGGCAACAGCAGCTCGGTGGTAGAAGCTTTGATCATATAGATACTAAAAGCCAAGACCACGTTATCTATTACTATACGCTGCCCTACGTTCAATTAACTAGGCAGTTGCAGTTAGCGGCTTTGATTATGCAGTCGGCTTATCAGCGTCATGAGAGTCGCGGCGGTCATTATAGACAAGACTATCCAAACTTAGCGAGCAAACCTTTGACCAGTGTCATTGAGCCGCCCTCGCTGACCGCATTTGCTACTATTGACGATATAGACATGACAGCCCATATAACAACAGCGGATGTGCAAAAAATAACTGTACCACCTCTAGCCATGCGGGAGTCCGGTTAATATCATTCAATACCATATAGTTTATCAACTATAGTTAGGATTAAAGAAGCATTTACGCTATCATAACAATTCGGCTGTAAGCGTTGCGACATAATCCGCGACATAAAATGGTGGCATTTGGATCTTAAAGGTATGGCTTCTGATATCGTCTTTGTGATCGCGCTAATGGGGGTGGTTAGCGCGGTATGGGGAGCGCTGGCCATACCGCGCCTGCGCAGACGCCTACCGAAGATTTATCTGATCGCACGCTCATGGTGGTTTATGCTGGCGGCGCTCTTTGGCTGCTATGCAATCGCAAAGATAGCAGATCGCCATGCCGAGCTTTTGACATCCAGATACCCCTATCAATGGCTGCTTATTGGTTTTTTTGTGCTGATCGGTCTGCGCGGTGGCTACGAAATCAAACGGATATGGTGCCTACCGAGTAGAGCACGACTGATCCATAAGCTACAAAGCCGCGGCCTGCAGCCAAGCGTCACTCCCACCTCTTCTGCTGACCACACCGCTAGCCCGACCACTCCACACTACACGCATCCAACGGGTTTAGATGGGTTATTGAGCATGGCATTTGTCGCCTTGATTGTCAGCTTGATTACCCTCCAGCAGCTGACGTGGCAACGCGAGCAGTATGGTGTCTTATTGTTTGTATTATTTGCCAGTCAATTTAACGATATCGCACAGTATCTATGCGGTCGCCTACTTGGTCATCGTCTGTTTTCACGTGGCCTAGCGCCACGCATCAGCCCCAACAAAAGCATTGAAGGCGCTATCTTTGGCAGTATGTGTGCCGCGCTACTGGCATCGCTACTGGGGGTCTGGCTGACGGAGTTTGAATGGTGGCTTTGCTTGCTAGCCGCGTATGGATTGGCAGTGAGCGGTATCGCAGGCGATCTGCTAGAGTCTGCGTTTAAACGTCAGCACGGTATCAAAGACACAGGTACCATGCTAGCAGGGCACGGCGGCGTATTGGACCGTATCGATAGCTTGCTGATTGGCGTGCCTATTTTTACCGTCCTTTATTGGCTACTGGGTTAAATAAAGCCTATTGCAAAGACAGTTTTTTTACTCATTTTTCATTACTTATTGTTTTTATCAAGCTGGCTGCGTAATACCCAGTCTAATAACGGCTTGGGCACACTGTTTAAGGTATAAACAATATAACGCATCGCTCGTGGAAATATGGCAAGCTCGGTATCATCAGCGATCGCTTGCATGACATGCTGGACGGCGGTCTGTGTACTGATGATAAATGGCTTATGACTGGCGTCACCGTCATTTAGATCACGCAGCGCTTGGGTATCGATATAGCCTGAGGCGATGCCGTTTACTTGAATATCATACGGGCGCAGTGCCAAGCGATAGGCGCTGGCCGTGGCTATCATCGCGCGTTTGCTTTTGGCATAGAGGCTGGCATAGGGATAGTCCAATGCCCCAGCGATGGAGGCAATACAGATGAGACTTGGCTTGCCATATTGCCTCATGTCAAACGATGTCGGCTGCTGTTTTAGTCGCTCACTTGCCCACCAAAACACCTGCTCAAATGCTTGTAAGTTAATCGCTAGCATGCGCGTGCTGTCTGCCGCATTGAGCGTCCGCACCCGCTCGTTGGTATAACTGCCCGCACTATAAACCAGCCGATAAAACGTGATGGCAGATAAGCGCTGCAAAAACTCATGCGTTTGGGCGCGGTCAGTCAGATCACAGCGATAGGTGATGATGTGCGGGTACTGACGATTGATCTGCGCTATTTTTTGGCGATCGTGACCCACCACACTCACATGCCAGCCCAGTTGCTGGTGATGATGTGCCAATGCCAACCCCAAACCACTGGTGCCACCGACGATGATGACGTGCGGTGCATCAGCTGTGGTAGACTTCAAGGCGTTTGATTTAAGATCTGTCATATCATCGGTTCGGCATAAATCGCGGTATTCGTATATCGTCAGTTCAAAACACCATCGTTATAAGTCTAAGCGCGCTACTGGGATAAATGTGGCGTAGCCGCTGGCGGTATAGGCATAAGCAAAGGTATAAACACAGTACACCTGTAAAACGGTAGCGCTAAAGTAGGTCAACTATAGCGCATGCTGCCGAATATAGCTGCTCGTTCGCTGATAGCCATATTGCCACTGCGCCTGCATTTGCTGCACAAAACCATCATAATCACGATGAATCAACGTTACGGTCATTTGCTTTATACTAAAGCGCTTTTGCACGCTTTGGCCTGCGAGCTGCTCGGCATTGTCAGCAAACGGCAACCAATGCAGCGGCTTGGTATGGCGATGGCTTGCCTCTCTATGATAGCCATGCACCTGTGCCAAACGAGCATTGGGATCAAAACCAAAGACACGCTTAATCGCTGGGGCAGCAAGCCAGGTATCATACCCCGCTTTGCTCTCGGCAAATACCGTTTGCCCCAGCTGACAGGCCAGCTCAACGGGCGTGAGGTTGATAACACCGCCTAAACACCAACCGAGCGCTGAAATATGGGTAGGTGGCAGATAGTACATATCGGCCATAGACGCACGTATCGCGTCTGCAAACCTCCACTGGCTCACTATCTGTACATGCGGCGGTATGCGCCCATCAGCAAACGCATGCGCAGGTGATCGTATCTTATTGTCAGCTTCGCCTTGCATGCCGGCGGCAAGCGACATCATAGTCGCCACACGCGGCGAGGCAAATAACAACTCTTGCAATACTGCTGCTGGACCCGCCGCCGTATATGAGGCAGGTGGCCACGCGCTGTCAACCCCAGAGGCTTTTTGCAGACGGCTGGCGATGATGGCAACCTCAGGTATGGCTTGCTTGGTGCTTTGAATACGCTTATGACCACAGGCACTCTTATCTCTACGCTCATTGGCCACACCAGATAGCGCATCGAGCCAATACCGCTCATCATCGATACGAAACATGGCCAATTGCTGCAGCTCTGCGAGTAGCTGCTCATAGCTGGCTGGCGATGAGCGTTGCGGTTTAGTGCTTTGCTTGCTTGCTAAGCGCCAACGCTGTATGGCCTGCGTTATATAGCGCATTTTTGATCGTCTATTTGCTTCATTTGGCCTGACATGCCTGATTGCACAAATGGCGGTATACAGCTCATGGCTATACAGCAGTGCTTGCAAGTCTTTTGGCTCAGGCGCAAGATGTACCAAATACGCCGAGAGGCTACCGCCGCAAGTACCTATGATCATATCTGGCCTCAAATCATGGGCGACCAGCGCGGCATAACTGCCCAAATAATAGGCAAAGCGCGAGCCGCCTCCCGAAAACAGCTGCACACGCTCATATGTTGTGTGCTTATTTGTCATCGAGCGGGGCGACCTTTACCGCCAGCGACACTGTAAAGATACCAAAACGATCGATACGCATGCTGATTTTTTGAAAGCCTGCCTGCCTGACCAGCTGGTCCATCTCCGCTTGTGAGCGGCAACGCATCACCCAGTCACGGCCGCGATGGTTGTTTAAGGTTTTACTGATAAACTCTTGCTCAGGGTGCCATGGTTGATTGGTATAAATCAGGTAGCCATTTGTGTTTAAGTTATCATAAATACCTGCTAATGCAGTCTCGGGTAAGCGGTTGTCAGAAAACAGCTCAAACAATCCAGAGACGATAGCGATATCAAACCCTGCATCAGATTTTGCGTTATTTGATGATGCCATGTGTAGTGATGATGCGGTGACACTATCCTCCTGCACGGCCTGCGTATAACTGGCAGGGTCAAAAGCGTCCTGCTGCCTGACCACCACTCGATCAGTGATACCTAAGCGTTCAGCTTTTGCTTGTAGCGCTTGAATATTATGTACCTCATAATCTCGCAGCTCAGCTTGGAGTCCCGTAAATTCCGTCAACAGATCAAATGCATAATAACCATGACCACTGGCGATATCTAGCAGCTTTGGTTGATGCAGCTTTGGTTGATAGCGCTTAGGGCTACTTGGTTTTTTACCTTGGGGGTTGTTGTCTTCGATAGCTGTCAGTGCGGTACGCGCCAGCTCTAATATATGCTCGCGGCGGATACGAATGCCTTGCCAGCCGATGTTATTAAGATAGAATTTATCGACCGCTTGACCAAACTTGTTTTGGCCACTAGGCTGGTTTTGATAGACATGATCGAGCGAATGCCCTGAGTCAAAGCCATGCTCAAGCCCTGTGGCAATCGCATCGCTGACATGACCAAATGTTTGCATCGCCAACCGAGTCAGCGCAAAGCTTGGATTAAATGGCTTGATGGCCAGTCGATCAACCTTGTCTTTGCTGGCGCTATGTAAATGCGCCGCCCTTAAATCCGCTGTTTGTACCGGTGTGCTAAATACCTCCTCGGCAAACGCTAGACAGTCGGCAAACACGTCGGCTTTGTTGGTCTCATGAAAGATGGCATGGTAGCTATCAGGATACAGTTGCCAGCGTTTGCTTGGACTATTGATTGCCTCATAAAATGTCCGCTCTGCTTGCTTATCCACCACATAGTCTTTGCCAGCACACAAGACAAAGGTCGGTACGGTGATGGCCTCTGCATCATCGAGCAGACGCTGACCGGTCGCGTGCGTGTCGATCAGCAGGTCGGTTGAGATGCTGCTAGAGATCAGCGGGTCGGCATTGTAGGCGTGCTGCGCGTCTTGGTCATGGGTGAGTACTTGCGCTTTGACGTAGCTGCTGACGCGTGACATCAGCCCAAGCGTACGCGCTACCTTTAGCGACGGTATGGCAAAAGGCAGATACAGACGAATCTTGAGCGCAGGTGTGCCGAGTATCATGCCGCGGATGTTGGGCGCATAATCATGCACCCACGCGGCGGCGAGCACGGCACCGATACTACTGGCGACGATTAATGTGTCGTCGATGGCGATGCCGGTTTGTCCCATCACCAGCTGAACAAAGTCATTTAAATCGCGCTCAAGCTCGGTGACGCTCTCGGCATGATCTTTGATACCGCCTGATCGGCCATTGCCGCGCGCATCCCACGCAAACACCTGATAGCCTGCCGCTGCAAACTGCTGCCCCAGCTCTGCCAGACGTCCTGAATGCTCATGACCACGGTGCAACAAAATCACTTGCCGTAAGCATTGATCGGCGTTTTTTAACTGCTCAATAGGCATCGTTAGCCAATAACGGTAATAAATCGCTGTGCCATCATACGCGTTATAGCAGCTCTCGCCTTCTATCACGGCAGCTTGTAATACTTCTGTAGCCGCGCTAGGAGAGGCTGGCATATCCTGCGCCGCTGTATCATTTATATTTATAAAATCAGAAGACATGGTCTGGGACTCCAAAGTAGTATGGACTGCGCGCGGTACAGGCGGCTGATGCTGTAGATACAATGCGGCCATATAGCGCAGACGATTGAGGCACGTTTTTAGCAGTAGTATTTCTATTAGCATAAAAAACGGACTTGCTGAGCGATGAGACAATGATATCGGTACGCTAAGGCTTTTTGCCGCCCCAAGCATGCCCAACACAAACGCACGGTCACTTTTGCCCAGCGGCCCTTGATTGGCTCGAGCGCCCACCGCAGCATCGCAGGCGATGGCTATCAGCTCAGTGCTGACACTCAGTATCATCATCCCAAAGACATGACGCTGCTGATGAGCCTGTTGGTCAATCACATTTTTAGATGGACAGCTTGGCTGAGCGCTATGAGGTAGCAAGCTGCTGATGAGCGCCGTATCGGCAATAATGTCACCTGCTTCATTGAGCACACCGCCCAGCGCAGATGCCTGTGCATGCTCACGCGCCATCATGCCATCGATGGCGTTGAGCGCCATACGCACAAACAGCGACGACGGTAGCAGCGCCCAAAGCGCCTGATGGTGAGCCGCAGGCTTGGCAATCACATAGGCCGTCCCTAGGCTGAGTATCACAGCGGATATCGTCACTTGATTGGCGCTGCATCCTGACTTAGCCAATGTATCGCTTATGGGGCGCAACTGGTCTTGAAACTGAGATTTGAGCTGATAGAGCGACATAGGGCTGACCACAGAGGTTGAGTGCCTTAATGTAGCAACAAAAGTTGATCAGGTAAAGATAAGCCAAGCATATAAAAGTACTATTCGCGGCCAGTATCGTTCTATTTTATGATGAATATCATGCGCGGATAGCCGTATTTATAAATGAATATGATACAATCTTCGGCTTGTTTAAAACCGCTGCGAGCCTGCCGACATGCAAAGCCTGATTACCCTTGTCCTGGTATTAATGCCAATGTTTATTGGCTTTGCCATTCCCTCGAATCCCAAAATGACCAAGCTTGCGGATAAAGGCTTGTCGTACTTGGTGTTTATTATCTTGGCGCTCATCGGTATCGAGCTGTCACAAGTGGAAGGGCTGGGCAGTCAGATAGGTGAGATTGCCTTGTATGTCATTATATTGTCGATATTGACCATAGGTACGGGGCTATTTAGCCTAATGCTCTTTGATCATCTAAAACCTTGGCAAGCCAAAAAACCAGTAGCCAAATCTAAAGAGCACCGCGTCAGTATCCGCGGTAGCTTGGCACAAGTGGTTTGTGTCGTCATCGGCATGGTGATTGGTTATTTTTTACCGGCAGGTTATATGCCGCCTGAAAACACCATGACCGTCCTGCTGATGATATTGATCTTATTGGTCGGTATCGGTCTCAAAGGCTCAGGCATCACCCTAAAAGAAGTGCTACTAAATAAGCGCGGGGTGGAGATGAGTATTATCTTTACCCTCTCGATATTGGTAGGCGGGCTTGTCTTTGCGCTGATGTTTAGCGATGTATCGTGGACCAAAGGCTTGGCGCTGGCGTCTGGATTTGGCTGGTACTCGCTATCGGCCATCGTCATGACCGATGCTTATGGGGCGATTTGGGGCAGCGTGGCGCTGTTTAATGACTTGATACGTGAGTTTTTTGCGCTGCTATTTATTCCCGTCTTTATGCGTAAGTATCCGTCAGCAGCGGTTGGACTTGGCGGCGCAACGAGTTTAGACTTTACCTTGCCGATTATTCAACAATCTGGCGGTCTAAAAGTGGTGCCACTGGCGATTAGTTTTGGCTTTTTGATTAATATTGTCTCGCCTGTACTGATGGTGGCGTTTTCGGCGTTGGGGTAAGTTGACTATATATTATAACTAAGCTTGTTGTTACTAGATATCGTGACAACCTGATTGCCAATCATTTGTTTGACAATATTATCAATTGTTTTAGGGTCTTCATCGCGCAGATGACTGTTAAGGTAATTGATTAAACTCGATTTTTTTGCAGGTCGTGAGCTGACAGGCCGAGCCTTAATAGATGCAATAGCGCATTGATATACGGTACGTTGGTCTATCGTCTTTGAGCTTACGTTTTTGACACTGGTTTTTGTTTTATGGACTGATAAATCATCTAAGGTTGGATAACAAACTTTTTGATTGTTTTGCTTTATCAGTCCTTGACTTTTTAGCCATGTAATAACTAGGTTTACTTGTGACTCGTCGTTTTTTTGACGATAGCTGGCAAGTTTTTGTTTGATGACGTTGATTAATCCAGTCATAGTCTTAGCTTTACTTAGTAATACTTTTTCGGCTACTAAATTTAGTACACCCTGACTGTCTGTGTTGTAGCAGAGTTTTTCGTTTTTACTATCGAGCTCTATCAGGCCTTTCTTGATAAATTTATCAAAAACTTTTTCAACGATATTGTTTTGTTCGGCTTCATCAAATTTAACCAAAGCTTCTGCTAACGCGTATTTCTTCATCGCAGAGAGTAGGTTTGATTTATAGCTTGGCAAAAACATCTTGCGATTTACTATGCTATCGAACACCAAAACATAGCAGTCATGAATGATAGATTGAGGCATTTTTTCTTCACTGATTGGTACTGTAGCGGTCTTCGTATCTATCAGACCATCGCTGCTAGCATCGTCATAGAACACTTCGTTTTGACTGGTATCAAAGATGAGTTGAGTTTGTTCTATATCAGCCTCTATCGTGTTCTCTACCTCATAGGCGAGGCTTAATCGATTGGTATCTCCTGCGCGTGTGATGGCCATACCGTCATACACAGTGTTGAGATGCTCAACCAAGATATCGTAACCACTGTCTCTTGCCAAAATACACACATCCGCCTGTGCATCGATTTCAGATATTTTGCCAAGATAAAAGGACAAGTAAAAATCTAAAGCGTTTTTACCTGCATGCTGCATCTTGATAATATGTACATTATCGCTGTTGAATTCGAGTAATGCTTCGACCAACCCAAGTGGCAAGCTCTTTTGCTGATATATACCCAAAAACAACCATACATGACATTCCTTTGTATCAACGCCCTCAAAACTCTTGGGTTGAATGTTTTCATAATCAATTAAGATATGCTTCATCGAAATACTCTTATTATTTGATTGTCATAACCACCCCTAAACCCCACTCGCCTGCTTCGCAAACAATCGCATGAGTGGTTTTATCTTGCCAACACGGTACATGCCTTCGCTGCGAATCTGCTGAATCGGACGCATCTGCGCAAGCGAGCCTGCAAACAGCCAATTAAGCGCAGAAAAGCTGTGCATCATCAGGCTATTATGCGGTCGGCGTAGACGCTCATAGCTACGCAAGGTTTGGTTACTGCCCCACAGCTTATTGCCGCTACGCGCATAGTCGTGCATCAGCTGCTCACTTAGCGCCTTCACATCGAGCATACCCAGATTTAACCCCTGACCTGCCAGCGGATGCACACCATGGGCGGCATCGCCTATTAGCACCAAATTGTCCTGTACATAACGCTTCGCTTGCTGCGCGGTCAGTGGAAAACTGGCGATGGACTCTATCTGCTCGATTGCGCCCAGCTCATAGTGACTGGCGGCGGCCAATTTATCAGCGATCACGCGCTCGTCTTCCTCGAGCAAAGCCAGTGCGTCATTGCGCGGTAGTGTCCAGACAATGGACTGCCAATGCTGCGGATTGGCTTTATCCTCATCAGTGATATCCGCTAAGGGCAACAGAGCCAGCGTGCCGGTCGGTAGCATGGCTTGGCGCGCGGTCGCTTGATGGGGCTTGGCAGTCTGAATCGCACAGCAAATCGCGGTTTGGTGATAATCAAGCGTGTCCAGCCCAATCGCCGCCTGCTGACGGACAAACGAGCCGCGACCATCGGCACCGACGAGCAGATGCGTATCGATAGCAGCGCCGTCCGCTAGCGTCACACGGTAGCCCTGCTGCGCACCTAGCCAGTCCATATTGACGACTTTTTGCCCTGCGATGACGGTCAGATAATCACTGACATCCTCCTCAGACAGACGCTGCCACAAAGCATACTCGATGACCGCTGGTTCAACCATACTGCCAAGCAGCGCTGGCGTACTGCTTTCACTATCGCCAAATAATAGCTCGCCCATACCATTTAGCTGCCATACCTGCATCTGCGAGTAATCCGCCTTGCGTCCTGATAGCACTATCTTTTGCCAAGCGCCTACGTCTTTTAACAGCGCAATACTGGCGAGGCTCAGCGCATAAACACGAGCATCGCGCTTGCCAAGCATTTGTTGCCATGCAGACTCATCTCGAGCAGGACGCGCATCGATTAAGGTCACGGGCATTTTGGCCTGCGCCAGCTTTAGCGCCAGCGTCGCACCGACGATACCGCCGCCGATAATGAGTGTATGGTTGTTTGTCATAAGTTAGCTCTCGATATCAGGACGTGTTAGGGCGTATCTTCAATTCACTTGATAATTATCTAAATGGGCTAAAAATAGCGCATCACTTTAGGGCGTGTTGAACATTCGCAAATAGGCACTGCTGATCGCTAAAATTGTTCCAGACAAGGCACAAAGCGACGATAATGCAGATGCCTTAGCGAGATTTGTAACGCAGTATGGGGCAATTTTAGCATCAGCCCGCAGGGACAGGACTCTTTTTTGCCGCTTCATCGTTAAAAATAAGCGCTTAGAATGACTAAACTTATTATTTTTAACATCGAATCGCCTAAAAAATAGTCGCTGTCAGTGCCATGGTAGAATGTTCAACACGCCCTAGTTATGGGTATTACGATTTTAAGCCCATGGCATAATTTGCCACCAGCGGTTTGATATTGGGCAGTTTATCAAACGCTACCAGTGCCATGTTACGCGCTAGCTTAATCGCTGGATTGGGATGGGTAAAGCCATGGACGACCGCATCACAAAAACGAATGACACGCTTTTGGTCGGTTTGTCGGGCTTTTTCATAGCGCGTGAGCAATGCCGGACTACCGATATCCTCGCCTCGCAGCACTTGCGCACTCAGCATTTTTGCCAGTACGTGAGCATCGCGCATACACAGATTAAAGCCTTGACCTGCCACGGGATGCAAGGTGTGGGCGGCATTACCCATGATGACGCAGCGGCCAGCGACTTGTTTATCTGCCAGTACGCGCGTCAGCGGGTAGCCACCGCGGCGGCCAGCGTTAACAAACGTGCCAGCACGATCGCCAAATGCTCCCTGCAACGTCGCCAAAAAATGCGCATCATCTTCTAGGTATCTTGTCTCTTCGCCTTTTGGGCAGACCCAAACCACCGAGCGTCTGTAGCCTTGTTGATACTTATTATTGCCGTCGCCTTCAGGATCAGTCAATGGTAGAACGGCTAACGGGCCAGCGGGGCTAAAGCGCTCAATGGCGACGTGGTCGTGCGGCTTATCCGTCTCTACCACTCCGACGATGGCGGTCTGCTGATAGTCATACGTCGTCGTGCCAATGTCCAATAACTGGCGCACGGTAGAGTCGCGACCATCGCAAGCGACCAGTAGACTGGCCTGCAGCTGCTGCTCGTGCTCTTCTTCGCCGTAGTAGCTAAAGCTGAGCGTCACGCCATCAGGCTGCTGCTCGACAGCGATGACGTTGGCATTATCAATGATACTAATCAGCGACTCCTGCTGCGCGGCCAGTAGTAGCTTGCGCCCCAGCCAAGCATTTTCCATCACTTGCCCAAAAGACTCGATCTTTTCTTCTTCCTTTTTAAGCTGCGCGCGGCCAAAGCTGCCTTGCTCGCTGATTTGTACCGCATCAATTCGGCAGGCATGGCTTTGTAGCTCATCCCACAGCCCAATCTCTTGATAAATCTGTACGGTGCGCCGCGACAGAGCGGTGTTGCGACTGTCCAAATAATGACTGCGCGTGCGGTCATCTTGCGGGCTGATGGTTGGGTAACTGTTTTTTTCAAGTAAAGTACTTTTGATGCCGTGATGCGCTAATAGCAAAGCAAAAGATAAGCCGACGTGACCGCCGCCGGCGATCAGCACTTGCTGGTCGGTGATTGCTGCTTTTTTTTTGACAGTTGATGACGTTGCATTGGTATTTTGCATCATGCTATTCCTAATCATATTGCTTTTAATGGTGTGCTTTCTTATTTTCCAGGCGTTATTTATTAATGCCCTAGATTACCACAGTTTGCTTGTATTTCTGTGCCCTGACACGTATGCAAAGCGTGTACTCGCCTGTTTGCGGTCATATCATAAAAGACTGACATGAGGGTAAGCTACGCCAAAGCATACCTCACCCTTGCAGCCGTTTGCCCACCAGCCTGTGGTTGCAATCTACATACAAAAACCCCGCCATCTGGGCAGGCGATGGCTTGAATTTTAAAAACTATCTACCATAATGAAGACAAGACATTGATTTATCATTAACCCCAAAACCAATAATAATTTACCGTTATCTATATCGCTAGCAGATACGCCACCTGCGTGTTAAAAGGCGCGTGACACATTGCCCGCCCAGACACTTTGACGAACGATTTTTATTACCCATTTTATTTTTTATCATTTTATTTTTTATCTCTGAAGCCCGTAGCGCTCTCCATGTTGATCTCATCAGACTAGGCGATAGCAGCGGGTACACAACACAAGGATAATCGCTTGACTGATTCTATGAGCCGCCGTATAAAGTTTGAATCATTGACCCCAGCACAGCTCAAAACCGTGCTTGGTGAATACAACAACCACATGAAATACCTACAAGATCGCCTCGATATCAAGATCATTCAACGCCAAGGCGACTTTTGCCTGAGCGGAGATGTGACTGCGGTCGAGCGCGGCGAACGCATCATTTATAAGCTGGTCGATGAAGCGCAAAACACCAAGGATATCAGTGCAGAAGAGCTGCATTTGATTATCCAATCGAGCGTCTCCCGCGATGAAGACATGGCAGACGATGAGCAAGAGTCTGCCGATGATGAGAGCGATACAGCTGATTTGGATTCGGCAAATGAGTTTACCCCCATTAGCCTGCGCACGCGCAAAGGCCGTATCATCCCGCGCGGGGGCAACCAGCAGCGCTATGTCAAAAACGTGCTCAGCTCCGATGTGTCCTTTGGTATTGGGCCTGCCGGTACCGGCAAAACGTATCTGGCGGTGGCCTGCGCGGTCGACATGCTAGAGCGCAATGAGATTGAGCGCATACTGCTGGTACGTCCAGCGGTAGAAGCTGGGGAGAAGCTTGGGTTTTTACCCGGTGATCTCACACAAAAGATTGACCCCTATCTGCGCCCACTCTACGATGCCCTCTATGAGATGCTTGGCTTTGAGAAGGTCGGCAAATTGATCGAGCGACAAATCATCGAGATTGCGCCGCTGGCTTATATGCGTGGCCGCACCTTAAACAACTCATTTGTCATCTTGGATGAAGCGCAAAACACCACACCTGAGCAAATGAAGATGTTTTTGACGCGTCTGGGCTTTGGCTCACGCGCCGTCATCACCGGTGACATCTCACAGGTCGACTTGCCACGCGGTACCAAATCAGGCTTGGCACAGGCGATGGATATTTTAAGCGGTATCGAAGAGATTCATATTACTAAGTTTGACTCAAAAGACGTGGTGCGCCATCAGTTGGTACAAAAAATCGTCGAAGCCTATGATGTGTTTGATGAAGAGCAAATCGCGCTACAAGAAAAACGTAAGTTTGAGCGCATCAAAGAGCAAGAGCGCAGACAGGCGGTGGCAGATGCAGCCTCTAAGTTGTAGCTAAACGTCGTTCAACCGTTATGTCTAACCCAAAAGACCGGATTACTAAACATAGTGATCTGGTCTTTTCGTTAATATTAAATAAAATGAGTCTTGATAAGCATAATATAGTGATTTCAGTATAAAAACGATACAGTGGGACTGGGATGAATTTTACGCAGCCTCTGTCGGCGTAGGTACAGCACGCAAGAAAAATTTATACCAGCTCCACGTTGACATACAATCTATCTGTTTTATTTAGAATCGACTATATCTCCCCCTAAGGTGACGCTATGAACCAATCTAACAACGATAATATGAACGCCCTAAAGATAAATAATCTAGACAAAGTTGAGCTTGATGTCAGCGCTCTTGATAGTATCGATGAGGGGTTAATCAGTCGTTACTACAGTGCAGATCGTCTATTGCCAATCATGGCTGCAACTTTGAAATATATAGATAGACGTATAGAAAACGGTCTTATGCTCCCTTATTTTACAGATATTAGTCTTGAGACGTGGCAGCACAAAATCAAAGCGCTAGATATCTATATTACTGACAAAACTGAAGGTCGTGAATTAAACCTAGAGGCGCGGGGCAAGGATTATGCGACCAATATCTTATCTTATCCAAGCGACTTACCCGTCGCTATTATTGACTTGATGCCGACCCTACCACTCGGCGAGCTGATCGTCTGTCATGAAGTCGTGGAACGAGAAGCCGCCGAACAAGACAAGACCGTCGCGCAGCATATCAGTCATTTACTGGTACATGGTATGCTGCATCTACTAGGCTTTGATCACGAGCTTGGACAAGCTGAGCAAGAGGAGATGGAAGGGTTTGAGATAGAGATTTTGGCAAGTCTCAACCTACCAAACCCCTATCTACCAAACGCTTGAATTTGACGAGATGGTTTTTGACCGAACCAATCCCTTAGAACAAGCACTGAATAACCAACCATTATTCAGTCTTTAGTCGTGGGCTCATTCTTTAGTTGTATGATCAGTCTTTAGTCATGGGCAGTTTTTGCGACTGACCCATTTGATTAATCATCTGATCCAAGCCTTTGACATGAACGCTACGCTGCGGGAATGGAATCTCAATCTTTTCATCGTCTAAAGCGTATTTAAACTGCTCAAGCAAATCACACTGCATCGTCCACCAATCAGCATTGGTCGTCCAGACATTGAGGGTCAAATCTACCGAATTGTCGCCCAAATTGGTCACGCGTACGATAGGCTCAGGGTCGGTAAAGGCCATTGGGTTGTTTCTGGCCAAGCTCAGCATCACCTCTTTAGCAGTTTTGATATCGGCATCGTAGCCGATCCCAACTGTGATATCGACGCGACGATTGGGCAGCGCCGTATAATTGGTCACCGCAGAGGTGGTAATATCGCCATTTGGGATGATGATATCGTGGTTATTGATCGTGGTTAGGTGGGTGTTGATCAATGTAATCTCGGCCACCGTCCCTGTGTAGCTGCTAATCTGTACATAATCACCGCGCACAAAGGGGCGAAAAGTAACGATCATGATACCAGCGGCAAAGTTTGATAGCTGGTCCTTTAACGACAGACCAATCGCGACCGCTGCACCGCCCAGTATGGCAACGACCGATGTCGTTTGGACCCCAACCTTGCTCAGCGCGGCCAACACCACTACCACCAGTAATACGCCATAAAGCAAGCGCCCTAAAAAGCTGGCCACCGTATCATCTAAATGACTACGGCGCATAATACCATGAGCAAAGGTAACGGCCTTTTTGGCCAGCCAGCGCCCGACCACAAATATAACGATGGCAAAAGCCACTTTGATTACCAAGCTCAATGCGTTACTGGTCAAAGCAGCAACATCGACTGTAAAACCTAAAAATTCCATACTGACTCTTTTTGTTTAAGTGTATTGTGATATCTAAGTGCCGGTTCGCCTTTGCTGGCAAACGGCTTTTATTTGATTTGCTGTATCGCTTATTGATCCGTCACTTATCGATACCTCATCCGCTAATACGTCACATTGACTGTATCGCTGTACTGATAAGTGCGTATCAAACGCAGCTCTACAATATCGTTCATGTCTTCGGTAAATTTGCCAAAGGGTGCCGCTTGACGCACTGACTGCTTTGCCGCTTCATCCAATATCGTCGAGCCTGAGCTCTCTAGCAAACGGATGGCTTTGACATTGCCATCACTACTGATAACCACCATCAAGCGTACGTCGCCGGTGATACCCTGCGCCCGAGCTTGCGCTGGATAATGCAGGTTGCCGACCCGCTCGACATGCTCACGAAACGTATTGATATAATCCGCTGCAGCGCCGCGCGTCGTTGAGTTACTATCGACCGTCACCACTTTTGATTTGGTCGCATATATCTGCTGACGCTGGGACAACTGCGCCTCTAATGTCGCGATTTGTTTACGCAGACGCTCTTCTTGCGCCAAGACATCATCTTGCTCTTGCGTACTGTCATTATCAGACTCGACGGTTGCCTGTCGCCAGCTCAAGGTGGTACGCAGGTAGCTTTCTTGATAGCGCTGCTGACGGGTCTGCCGCTGCAAGTTGATCACATCTTGTGTCTCGCTCATTTGCTCAGCTGACAGCGGGCTGACCTGATCGGTTTCTTGTCTGAGCTGCTCTTCTATCGTGCCGCCACCGACCTGAGAAGCGTTGGCGATAAAGTGCGCGTCCTCATTTGGCTGCATGTTGTCCGTCAAGGCCTTGGCCACATCCTGCATCATTGCTGCCGGATCTTGCCCCATAGAAAAACTGATACCAAAAATAATCAGCACATGCACACTCACAGCGATGACGATCGCCATAGGCAGGCTTCTATCGCGCTTAGGGGCTTGCGCTGAAAAATGATAACTTTGTGAGTCTTTAATATAGGCCACAGTTGCTCTCAGCTTAAGGGTATGAGCGTCGCAGCACAAGTCTGCCGCTCATCTATGTATCAATGAATAGGCACCGCTAAGCGGTTGACTCATGCCGTGCCGAGGCTATCATAACATGACATAGAATTGCGTCGCCAGCACAACCGCCAAACAGCCGCGCCATCCACACTGCAAACAAATCATTTACGATAAAACGCCTGTGTTCATTTTGAAGCCACGATATTTGTTATATACTGCTTTATAAATGCTATAGTCAAGATACTATAAAACAAATACCCTATCATTGGGATGCTTGCTTTCAATAATATGCAGTAACACAACAAGAAGTGCATACTTTAATAGCGCACTATAAGGATAATACGTTTGAGTGACTTTGATAACATGAGTGATAACGTAAACAATTCAGACAGTTTTGATGAGTACTTTGAAAACATTGGCTATCGTTTTGATGAGTCATTTAGCGACGGCTGGGAGCGCCTCACCCAATCTGTCAAAAACCTTTATAACAAAACCACCGATAAGTTTGAAAACGAGCTATCGCTGCCGGTGGCGCAGCAATACGTCAACGATGCCTTGCAAAAGTTTGTCACCGACAATGTAAAGGCCATCTTAGAGCTGCGCGTTGAGATGCACGACGACTGGTTTCGCCTATACTGTACTATTGATATCTCAGGCATCTATATCGAGGTCGCCAGTAACTTTAGCTTGATTCATGTACAGCTCGATCGCAATGTGCAGCGTTTTGTCTTTGGCCAGCAGACCTATACCGATGTACTAAACCTGCGCTGCGAGTCTTTTATCAAGCGCCAAGGCATCAAGCTGTTTATCTGGTTTTATCATCGTATCCTCAAAAAAGACCCACTCGGCTTTATCTTATCGTATATCAACATCGCTCGTGCCAAAGACGAGGTGATCTACCTCGATATCAACCGCTGGCTAAAAAAGAACAAAAAAATCATCAGCACACTGCACAAGGTGCAGGTCAATTATGGCGAGCTTGAAGAAGAGCAGATGATCTTAAAGACTCAGATCAACTATCGTGACCTACTGGCCGCCAGTAGCAATGAAGATATCATTAGCGACGCCGATGAGCCTGAGCTGATGCAAGGCCCGATCAACCCTGTCGCAGATGCCACCGAGCCCAGTCAGGTTTGATATCCAACTATATAGGCTATCAATCGTACGTACTATCAATCGTACGTAATAGACCATTAAAACGCCGCTACTTTTCGTCTATCAAGTAGCGGCGTTTTTGTACAACGGCAATACAACTTTTATTTATCAGATTTAAGCAAACACCTGTAGCGGCAGCTTTTATCAATATATCAATAGCTTTTACCAATAATTTTCTACCGCGATATTGCCCTCGCCGCGGCGGTTCATTACCAGCCCCAATGTCTTTAGAGCTTCTTTGGTGTCCTCTACCATCTCAGGGTTGCCGCAGAGCATCACATGGGTGCTGTCGACATCCAGCGCAATACCTGCACGCTCTTGTAGCGTACCGTCCAATAGCAGCTTTGGCAGGCGCTCCGTCAATGCGCCGTCGACGGGCTCGCGGGTGACAATTGGGATAAAAATCAACTTGGCAGGGTTGTCCACCAACGAGCCAAAGTCTGCTTGCAAGCGTTCAATCAGCTCAATATAAGCCAGCTCTTCCACCGAGCGCGCACTGTAGGCTAGTACGATATGCTCGTAGTCTTCCCATGTCTTTAGGTCTTGGAGCATCGACAAGAAAGGTGCCAAGCCTGTACCTGTCGCCAATAACCACAAGTCTTTGGGCAAGGGTTTTTGGTAGCGAGCCAACGTCAAAAAGCCAAATGGCATGGTATTGAGCAGCAGCTCATCACCCACTTCTAAGTGCTGCAACTGCGAGGTAAAAGCGCCATCAGGAATGACAATAGAGAAAAACTCTAACACCTCATCAAATGGTGAGGAGACAATTGAGTAGGCACGAAATATGTCTTCGTCCAATGCTGCTAATGCCTCCTCCTGCTGCTGATAATACTTCAGCCGACTGGGGTTGACCCCCAAACGCACAAACTGCCCTGCAGTAAATTTAAAACTGTCGGGCCGGCTGACCGTAAAACTAAATAAATTGGGTGTCCACGTGGTTTTACTGAGCACCGTTACTGTCTGAATATTGTCACTCATAATCGTTAATCACTCTCGTTTTTATTAGGGTGTGTCCTCATTTTAAAAATGGCGATAAAAATGAGATCAATCGCCGTCAAACAAGGAAAATAGCGCAGATAATATTGAGATATTAGTCAGCTATTTGACGCCGTTTGGCCAGATTTAGCCATTTTTAGCCCATTTAGATGGCTATCGATTGAATTGAGGACACGCCCTAGTCGTTTTCTTTTAATACTTCTATTGATGGTTGTGTTTATTTGTTTTTAAAGGGGTCAAACCAAAAGATGCGCCAAGCTTATCATAAAGCTGGCGCATCTTGGGTGGTTTACCATCACAGCGGACGTGCGGCACGATAGATTGCCGCACTGTAGCGGTTTATTTGCTACCTATCTATCAGCATATTACTATCAGTACATTACCAGATACGTGCCATGCTCGCCCACTCAATCATACTGTTTGGCAAGATACCAAAGAACAAAATAATCGCTGTGACGGCGATGACCATGATACCACCCGTGCGAATACCCCACTGTCCTGCCACATCAAACTCAATAAACTGCTTAGGACGTTTAAATAAAGTAAGCAACACGCGCAAGTAATAAAACAGACCGATGGCACTGCCTAGGACAATCATCGCAGCCAAGAACCAGTTGGTCCCTTGTACCGCTGCCAATATCGCAAACAGCTTGGTGATAAAGCCTGCGGTAAGCGGAATACCAGCCAGTGACAGCATCATAATAGTCATGACCGCCGTCAGCACGGGACGACGCCAAAACAGCCCTTGATAGTGAGTCAGCTCATCAGCCTCACCTGCCAAGCGATAAGGACTCGACATCAAGGTCACTACCCCAAAGGCACCGATAGAGGTAAAGGCATAGACCGCCATATACATGCTAGAGATGCTATCGGCTGCGGTACCGATACTAACAATAACGATCAGCACATAACCCATATGCGCAATGGATGAATAACCCAATAAGCGCTTGAGACTGGTCTGACGTACGGCTAGTAAGTTACCTACCAATATCGATAAGGTCGCCATCACCATCAGCAGTATCTGTACAGACGGTAGCGCCAATAACGCAGTATCGATTAAGAAACGCACGGCCAAAGCCATCATCGCCACTTTTGAGACAGACGCCAAAAACGTAGCGATAGGAGCTGGTGCGCCCTCATAGACATCGGGGGTCCACATATGAAAAGGCGCTGCTGAGAGTTTAAAGGCAATACCGAACAGCATCATCGCCGCCCCAAGTATCAAGAGTGGCGACTCAAATACATTACCCAATACCAAGCTGATCGGTTTGAACGCCAGCGCGCCCACCTCAGCGTAGATAAAGGCCATGCCCATCAGTAATGTGGCCGATGCGGTCGCTGATAGCACCAGATACTTCAGCCCCGACTCAAGCGAACGATTACGCATATAAGTATAGGCCAATAAGCCATATAGCGGTATCGATAGCATCTCAAGACTCATAAAGAACGCCGCCAAATGCTGAGCACTGACCATCAGCAGCGCGCCGATTGTCGATAGCAACATTAGCAGATACAGCTCATCTTTATTGTCTTTTAGGTTGGCAAGATAAGCATAAGACAGCGTACAGCACGCCAATGCACAGATAAAAATCACCACCATATTAAACTGAGCAAAATTATCGATGATAAATAACTGCTCAGCGCTAGGCGCAGCCGCGCCGCTACTGACGATACCAGCCATCTGCGCCAGCAAGGTAAATAGCCCAATGTTTAAGCCCACCACCGTAACAGTACCTGTCACCATATGTGAGCGTTTTACCGCGATGGCAATCATCACCACCAACACCGTAATCACTACGGCGATGATCGGTGCGTAAGGTAGCAATCCCATCAAATCATTCATCGTAATATCATTCATGACTTAACGTGCCTCCATTGCATCAAGCAGTTGCATGGCATCTACCTGTGTGACTTGACTGTATATATATGCATTATTGATCCACTGCATGGCGTGACTTGACGTATCGAGGAATGGCTGCGGATACAATCCTAGCCAGACCAAACCTGCTGCTAACATAAGCAGCAACGAAAGCTCACGTTTGCCCAAATCTTTTAGTCTACGCGTCGGCAGACCATGCGATTTGGTTTCGTGTATAGCCAGCGCTTCGATATTGTTTTTACCAAACAAGGCGCGGTGAATCAAAATGAGCGAGTATAGGCCTGCAAATACCAAGCTGAACGTAGCAAAAACCACAAACACAGGATACTGAGCAAATGAGCCAAATAAGATCATAAATTCGCCAATGAAGTTACCCGTACCCGGGATACCCAATAAAGCGGCGCAAAAGAACATCAGTATCGGTGCATAGTAGCGGAACTGACCCCACATACCGCCCATCAAAGTCAGATCTCGCGTATGTAAGCGCTCATACAGCTGTCCTGCCATAATAAACAATGCCGCCGAGCTAAGCCCGTGCGCCAGCATCTGAATCATCAGGCCTTGTAAGCTGATGAGCGTACCAGCATAGATGGCCAATACCACAAAGCCCATGTGCGAGACACTGGTATATGCCAGTAGACGCTTCATGTCGGTCTGCATAAAGGCGAGCCACGCCCCATAAAAGATACCAATAGTCCCCAAGGTAATGGCAATCGGTGCAAACTCTTGCGACGCGGCTGGAAATAATGGCAAGACAAAACGAATCAAACCATAGGCGGCAGTCTTAATTAGAACCCCAGCCAAATCCACCGAACCTGCTGTTGGTGCTTGAGCGTGCGCATCGGGCAACCAGCCATGAAAAGGTACAATCGGCAACTTCACCGCAAAACCGATAAAGAAGCACAGCATAATGGGATATTCCCAGCCGCCAAGCGAGGTACCGAGCAAGTCATTATAATTAAAGCTGACCACCCCAGTTTGCGCATAGCTGATAATGACCAACACCAAGATACCGATGAGCATGATTAGCCCAGACGCTTGGGTATAAATAAAGAACTTGGTCGCTGCGTACTCTTTGGTTTTGCCCACCACATCATGACCCCATAGCGCGATCAAGAAGTAAATAGGAACCAGCATCATCTCCCAAAAGAAGAAGAACAAAAACAGATCAATGGCTAAGAACACACCGATGACACCGCCCAAGCTCCATAGTAAGTTGAGATGGAAAAAACCCACACGGCGCTGAATCTCGTTCCACGAACAAGCGACAGCGGCAATACCGAGCAGCCCTGTTAGACCCACCATCAGCAGCGACAAACCATCTAGCGCCAAATGAAAGCTGATACCAAAACTTGGTATCCACGGCACACTAAACTCAGCGACCCATGGCACGTTTGCATCTGGCGCGATCACCTGCTTACTCATACCGCTATAGTCGCCGTACTGCCATAGCACGAGTGACAAAGCAAAGGTTATGATCATCCCGATTAAGGCGATCCAGCGCGGCAGACGTTTATTAATCCGCTCTACCAGCCAGCATAGCAATCCTGCAATAAAAGGAATTGCAATCAATGCTGGTAGCATCCACGTTTGTTGTAACTCAATCATCTTATACCACCGTTATCATTACCAGCACGAGCAATACAGCAACGCCTAAGCCAAAGCTTGCAGCGTAACCTCGAAGTGACCCTGTTTGCGTCGCAGACAATACCTTATTACCTGCTGATGCCAGCTTAGGTAAGACATACCACGTTTTATCGATAGGGTCGGCTTTTAATAAGCGGCCGATGAACAAAAAGGGTTTTACAAAAAGTAAATCGTATAGCGCATCGAAACCTAGGCCGTGATAGCACCAGTGATACAGCGCGCCGCCGATACGCGAGCGCTTAAAGCTGGTAAGCAGGCGACCTTTATTGACCACATATAACAGCGCGGCCAATACCAAACCTGCCAGCATCGCACCCATGGCGATATACTCTGCAGTATGCTTGGCCTCTGCTTGACCAGCCACTTCTAATAGATGCCCAACACTCTGGGGCAATACACCTTGCAATGGCGGCGTAATCCACGCACCGACAGCGGTCGATAGTACCAAAAGCACGGTAAGTGGTAACCAATATGACACCCCTGACAGCTTATGCGCATGGGTCTTTTCTTCACCAAAAAAGACAATCCAGATCATACGGAAGGTATAAATTGCCGTTAAGAATGCACCAAACACACCCATGTAAAATAGTACTAAGTGACCGGTGGCATAAGTTTCCCAAAGAATCGCTTCTTTAGAATAAAAGCCAACGGTGACCCAAGGTATCGCAGCGAGTGCTCCGCCACCGACGATATAACACCAAAACACCAAAGGTATCTTTTTGCGTAAGCCGCCCATCTTAAAGATGTCTTGCTCATGATGTACCGCTAGAATGACCGCACCTGATGCCAAGAACAACAGCGCCTTAAAAAAAGCATGGGTCATCAAATGAAAGATAGCCCCTTGCCACGCGCCCACGCCTAAGGCCAAAAACATATAGCCAATCTGACTCATGGTCGAGTAAGCAAGGATGCGTTTGATATCGGTTTGCGCCAGCGCACAAAATCCAGCGACCACAAGCGTTAACGCCCCGACACCGCCGACCCAATACAATAAAATACCTGGCGTTAGCTCAAACAATGGATGCAGGCGGGCGATTAAATACACCCCTGCGGTGACCATCGTCGCGGCGTGAATCAATGCTGATACTGGTGTTGGACCTGCCATCGCATCAGCAAGCCATGTGTGTAGTGGCAACTGGGCTGATTTACCCATCGCGCCGCCCACCAGCATCATAGTGGTGAGCATCATTATGGGGTTGTTTAGGTCAAAGACTTCGGGCGCGCGGGTGATAATCTCTTGAATATGCAGCGTGCCGAACTCGCGAAACAATAAAAACAAACCAAAGGCTAAAAACACATCACCGACACGCGTGACCGTAAAAGCTTTCATCGCCGCGCGGCCATTGGCTCTGTCGTGGTAATAATAACCAATCAGCAAGTACGAACAAATACCCACGCCTTCCCAGCCCAGATACAGCAAAAACAAGTTATCTGCTAACACCAGTAACAACATACTGGCGACAAATAAGTTCATATAGCTAAAGAAACGGGCAAAGCCGGTATCGCCTTTCATGTACCAAGCGGCAAACATATGAATCAAAAAACCGATACCCGTGATGATGCCTGTCATGGTCAATGCCAAGCCATCAAAACTCAGCCCAAAGCTCGGAGCAAAATCCCCGACCTGAAACCACGTCCACAGCGGCATCTCGACGACCGTACCTGCAGGGTAACTGGTCAAAAAAGTATAGCTGACGACGAGCGTACAAAGCGCAGATAGCAGCATACTACCGACACCGACTATCCTCGCCACCTGCTCGGTGAGTTTATCGCGCATAAAGGCTAAGATTAAAAAGCCAATGAGCGGGAATATAAAGGTTAATGGTAATAAACTCATGACATCATCCTTTCATCTCATTGGCGCTATCGACATCGAGATGCCCACGCTTATGATAAAACCGCAATAATATTGCCAGACCGATTGAAGCTTCAGCCGCGGCCAAAGTCAAAATAAAGATAAACATAATCTGCCCATCTGGATCGACCCAGCGACTGCCTGCTACTACAAATGCCAATGCCGTCGCGTTCATCATAATCTCAAGACTCATTAGCATAAATAAAAAGTTACGTCGTACCATGACGCCGCACAGACCGATGGCAAATAAAATACCTGCCAAAATCAGTCCATGACTCATGGGTATCATACCCAGTACATTTTGCGCCTCAGCAGCTGGCTGTACTAAGCCTGCTACCTCGTGGGCAAACGGCACGTTTGACACATCTTGTGCCACGCTTGCTGCTAGTACCATCAGTCTGACTCCTTGCGCGTGACTCGTTGTACACCTACTTGCTTACCGACATAGTCATGCGGGTCAACATCTTTATATTCATAAGGCTTAGCCATTTTGACGGCGTCACTATCTGTATAGTCATTGTTGTTATAAATACTGTCATTTTCATATTGCTCAATACTACCAACGCTTGGCTGAAAATCTTGGCTTGCATGACCGACGATCTCTTCATCAATCGACTCTTTACCCAAGTGATAGGCGGCAACCAAAGCCGCCAATAGTAGTAAGGCTGCTACTTCAACGAGCATAATATACTTGGTAAACAGTACCGTGCCCACTGCTTTGGCAGAGATGGTGGTACCACCAATCATCGCCGCGTCATCATGCCCCATACCTATCATCGCATACAGTACAACGCCGATGATAACCGTCAGGCCGGTCGGCAGCGCCCACGTGCCAGCATCGAGCCAGCGCTCTTCGCGCTCATCATTACTCATGCCCAAGTTGAGCATCATAATGACAAAGACGAACAGCACCATGATAGCGCCAGCATAGACGACGATCTCTAGCGCCCCTGCAAACGGTGCACCTAAGACAAAGAAAATACCTGAGATGGCGAGCAAAGACACAATCATCGACAAGATGGCATGTACTGGATTGGCTTGCGTCACCACGCGCAGGCTGGCAAATATAGCCACAGCAGCCAGCGCATAAAACCCTGCCAGCTCAGGGCTGTTTAAAATAGTCATCATGGTAGCAAGCTCCTTAGATCAATCGGTGCCGCTTCGTTTTGAGCAGCGCCTTTTGGTTTTTCCGCTACCGCCATACCGGTCACACGATAATAGTTATAATCAGGATATTTGCCTGGACCTGAGATGAGCAAATGCTCTTTTTCATAGACCAAGTTTTGGCGCTTATACTCACCCAGCTCAAAATCTGGCGTCAGCTGAATCGCTGTCGTCGGACAGGCTTCTTCGCACATTCCGCAAAAGATACAGCGCGAAAAGTTAATACGAAAAAACTCTGGATACCAGCGTCCATCGTCACGCTCGGCTTTTTGTAGTGAGATACAGCCTACTGGGCAGGCGACGGCACATAGGTTACACGCCACACAGCGCTCATCACCATCAGGGTCACGCGTCAGCACAATACGCCCGCGAAAGCGTGGCGGCACTGGCACTGGCTCTTCAGGATAAAGAATGGTGTCACGTGGCCTAAGCGCATGACTGTTGACCATCCACATGCTGCGGACAATGGTAAAGATACCAATGACGGTCTTTTTTATGGTAGTAAACATGGGATTATTATCCTTATCAGCTTTACCCTAGTTCATCAATGATGGCTAGTAATGATTACAACGTTGGGGAAAAGATCAAAATGACTGCAGCAGTAACGATTAAGTTAATCAGCGTCACTGGCAGGCAGACTTTCCAGCCAAAGTTCATCACCTGATCATAGCGCGGACGCATGAGTGAGCCTCGAGCCAAAACAAATAGGGTCATAAAAAACAGCGTCTTAATCATGAACCAAAAAGCTGGTGGAATAAATGGAATATCTAAATTAAACGGCGCCAGCCAACCGCCAAAAAACAAGCAGGTCATCAAGGCTGAAATCAGGACGACGTTGACATATTCCCCAATGAAGAACATCCCGAACTTCATACCGGAGTATTCGACATGATAACCTTCAGCCAGCTCTTGCTCGGCCTCTGGCTGATCAAACGGATGCCTGTGGGTCACCGCCACACCAGCGACCACAAAGGTCAAAAAGCCAAAAAACTGCGGAATGATATACCAGCCGTCAATCTGTGACTCAACGATTTCGCGCAAATTAAACGAGCCGGTCAAGGCCACCACTCCCATCAATGATAAGCCTAAGAAAACTTCATAACTGATGGTTTGTGCCGCCGAGCGTAGGCCGCCCAATAGCGAGAACTTGTTGGCAGACGCCCAGCCGCCAAACATCACCGCATAGACGGCGATACCTGCCATGGCAAAAAAGAACAAAATACCGATATCCCAATCCGCTACCCCAAGGGTCGGCGAGATAGGGATAATGGCAAATGAGGCCAATGCGGTAAACATGGCGACCGCAGGTGCCAAGGTAAATATAAACTTATCGGTGAAGTTTGGTGTCCAGTCTTCTTTAAAGAAGATTTTGAGCATATCAGCGACCAGCTGCAAGGAGCCAAACGGCCCGACACGGTTGGGGCCATAACGATCTTGCCATAAGGCAAGCATGCGGCGCTCATAGACAATCATCAACGCCGCCACGATAACGACCACCAAAAATATGACCAGTGCTTGCACCACCATAAATAAAACGGACCAAGTATCAAAGCTCATACTACTGGCCAAAAAGCTTGGCACATCAGGGATAATACGGGTAACTTGCATATTACACCTCCTGTGTGGTGGTCGGCGCGGTGCTGGTTGGCGCTGCGCGGTTGGTGGTATCGTCAGCGCTATCCGCCATTTCGCCCCTCATTGTCACGGGCGCATCGACTTTACGGACTGAGGCTGGCATCGAAGGGTGAATGATGCTCACCTGCCCGACAGGATAACCAATACAGCCTTCTGCTAGATAACCGACAATCTGTACTGGCAGGGTGACTTGCTGTTTGTCAATCTCGATTGCTAAGTAATCACCAGCGGCAATATTCCAGTCTTTGGCATCATCCATACCGATACGCCATGCCGCCACCGGCAGCTGTTCGGCGACGATAGGACTGCGCGATGCCATCATTGAGCTGGCATAGATGTTATAGATAGGCACCAGTTTGGCTTGTCCCTGCTGCATGTCAGTCGTGGTCGCAGACAGGGCTTCTGGTGCGACATACTGACGTGTCGGTAGGCGCTCGAGCATATCGAACAAACGCACGCCTGGGTCACCGTTTTTTAGATGACCACCGACTTTGTCTTGGTATTTGTTCCATGCTTGCGGCGAGTTCCAGCCAGCAGCATGAGCAAAAGGAACCATCGAGCTTGGTGTTTGTTTGCCCGTGTAGCCTTCCATAGAGAAAGTCAATCCTGTATCCAAGTCTTTTGGCTGCATTGGCTCATGCACTGAGATCGGCGCACGCATGGCTGTACGACCAGAGTAACGCCGCGGCTGACGCGCAATTTTAAGACCCGTGATACGGTAGTCCGCCTCGGGCGCGGCGCCCTTGATACCAGCAAGCTTTGGATGGGTGGCGATCAATGCATTGATGACATCATCGAGCTGTGTCCAATCGACATCACGGCCTTCGATACTGCTATGCACCGCATGTAACCAGCGCCAGCCTTCTTTGATACTGCTCATTGGATGATAATACTCATTATCATAAACTTGGAAGAAGCGCTGCGCACGGCCCTCAGCAGAGATAAGCGTACCATCCGCTTCGGCAAAACTGGCGGCTGGCAAGACGATGTCGACGTCTTTGTGCCAATCAAGCAGCTGATGATCAAGGGCGATGACGGTCTTATCAGCGAGTAACTGCGTCAACTTATTGGCATCAATGGCATCGGTCAGCTGGTTTTCTGCAACCACCACCACATCAAAGTCAGTGGCTAGTAGCTCTTCAACTGACTGACCGCCAAGCATACAAACGCCCATGCTATTGGCATCAGGAACCGTTAGATAGATACCTGCTTGTGCCTGATACCTGTTATTTACTTCTTTTAACTCAAGGTTTTCAGCAGGCTCGCGCTCGACATCATCCTGCGCTTCTGTATTCACGCCTGTTTCAGGTTTGTTCGGCTTAGCAGATAAATCTTGGTCTTCTTCAGGCTGGTCATTAGCCGCCTGCGCTTGTGCTGCCTGTACTTTGGCATTATGTGCCTCAACCTGCTGTTGCTCAGTCGCTTTGATTGCCGCACGTTTTTGGGTGAGCACCTGAGTAATCTGCGCCGCTGCTTCTATCAGTGCGGTAGAAGATAAGCTGCTACCCGAAACCACCAGCGGCTGATCGGCTTGAATCAAATCATATGCGATTTGCTGCGCGAGTGCCTGCATCGCATCGGTCTCGCGCTCGGCAGTATCTGCTTGCGGCGCTACAATCTGCGTCAAATCATCTGCCAGACCTGCAATCTCATCAGCAACTTTAAAACCAAGTTTAACAATATCTTCAGGAGTCGCTACCACGCTGGCTTTGCTGATGTCTTCTAGCTTGGTTTGGGTCACATCGATGACATAGACTGGGCTTAACGCATCTTGCGCGATACGCTTGACAGGCTCGGCAAGCCAAGGCTGCGTTTGCAGCGCCGCCGCCATTTTTAAGCCTTCGTTTTTCGCGGCTTGACGTACTGACAGTGCGACACGTGATGAAGTTTGGGTGATGTCTTCGCCCAACACCAGCACAGCGTCATGTGCTTCGATATCAGCCATGCTAGGATTATAGATACCTTCAGTGCTGAGCACTTCGATACATTTATTGACCAATGCTTGCTGCTGATGATTGAGGCCGGTTGAAAAGTTATCAAATCCAACCAGATTTTTTAGCGCAAAGTTGGTCTCAAGACTGGCGCGCGGAGAGCCAATACCGATGACTTTTTTGTCTTTGATGCGTTTGATGGTTTCATCAAGCGCGTAGTCAATATTGATTTTGACATGCTTATCATTGATACGTTCAAGCGCTTGGGTTGGACGATCATCACGATTGACATAGCCATAACCAAAACGACCACGGTCACATAAGAAATAACGGTTTACGTCACCGTTATAGCGGTTTTCGATACGGCGCAATTCACCATAACGCTCACCTGGTGAGGTATTACAGCCCGCCGAGCAGCCATGACAGATGCTGGGCGCATACTGCATGTCCCATTTACGATTGTAGCGATCAGAATGCGTTTTGTCAGTGAATACCCCAGTTGGGCACACTTCGGTTAAGTTACCTGAAAACTCGCTTTCGAACTGACCGTCTTTATCACGGCCAAAATACACACGGTTGTTTGAGCCATAAACGCCCAAATCTTCGCCGCCTGCGTAGTCTTTATAAAAACGCACACAGCGATAGCACGCGATACAGCGGTTCATCTCGTGAGCGATAAATGGCCCAAGGTCTTGGTTATGATGCGTGCGCTTGGTAAAGCGATAACGACGACGGCTATGACCTGACATATAGGTCATGTCTTGCAAGTGACAATGTCCGCCTTCTTCACAGGTTGGACAGTCATGCGGATGGTTGGTCATGAGTAGCTCAACCATCGACTTGCGGAATGCCTTGGCTTCGTCATCCGTCACTGAGATATACATGTCATCGCCAGGAGCGACCATGCAAGACATTACCAGACGACCGCGCCCTGCTTCCATATCGTCTTTGTTTTGGAACTGCTTGACTGCGCACTGACGACACGAGCCGACCGAGCCAAGGGCTGGATGATAACAAAAATACGGCACATCAATGCCGAGTGATAAGCAGGCTTGCAGCAAGTTATCGCTGCTATCTACTTCGACAGTGGTACCATCAATATGTATGACTGCCATGCCGCTCTCCTTATTTCACTTCTGGCTGTTGGTTGGCTGCCGCATCAATGACATCGACACCAACCGCCTGCGCGATTTTTTGATCAAACTCAGGACGGAAATATTTAATCGCACTCATCAGTGGCTCCATCGCACCAGGCGCATGGGCACAGAATGTTTTGCCGATCCACAAGTCACGGGTGAGGCCTTCTAGTTTTTCCACATCGCCGACTTGTCCCTCACCATCATTGATGGCGGTAAGCAGCTTGACACCCCAAGGCAGACCATCACGGCATGGCGTGCACCAACCGCATGACTCACGCTGAAAGAAAATCTCAAGATTGCGCAGCAGCGGCACCATGTCCTGCGCTTCATCGACGACCATAATCAGCCCAGTACCCATACGGCTACCGGCTTTTTGAATGGTGTCAAAATCCATCACCACGTCCAAATGCTCTGTTGTCAAAAAGTCGGTCGAGGCACCACCAGGCAACCATGCTTTGAGTGTCTTGCCATCTTTCATGCCGCCAGCCAACTCTTCGATGATCTCGCGAGCGGTATAGCCAAATGGCAGCTCCCATAGACCTGGGTCATTGACCAATCCTGAGCAGCCAAAGAGCTTAGTACCCGGGGTTTCACTTTTGCCTTTGATCTTTGATAGTGACTGATACCACTCGACACCATGATTGAGAATCGCAGGCATATTATTTAACGTCTCGACGTTATTGACCACCGTCGGTCTGCCCCACGCCCCAGAGATTTGCGGAAACGGCGGCTTGGTACGAGGGTTGGCGCGGCGACCTTCTAGGCAGTTGATCAAGGCGGTTTCTTCACCGCAGATATAGCGGCCAGCACCCGTATGTACATGCAGATTAAAGCTAAAATCTGAGCCAAGAATGTTGTCGCCCATCAGGTTGTTGGCTAGGCATTCTTCAATAGCTGTGACCAAGCGCTCAGCAGCTAAGATGTACTCGCCGCGGATAAAGATATAACCATCGGTGGCACCGATCGCATGCGCAGTAATGAGCATACCTTCGATAAGCTGAAACGGTAGGCGCTCCATCAATAAACGGTCTTTAAAGGTGCCCGGCTCCATTTCATCAGCATTACAGATGAGATAGCGCGGCAAGCCATCTGGCGGCGACATAAACGACCACTTTAGACCAGCGTTAAAGCCTGCGCCGCCGCGTCCTCTGACATTGGCCGCCTTGATCATATTGCCGACTTCTTTTGGTGATTTGGACAATGCCTTTCTTAAACCCGTAAAGCCTTGTAGAGACTCATAAGTCGCTAAATCCAAAACGGCATCATGATGCGCCAAACGCCAAGTCAATGGTTTGGTTTCGCTGGTGGCAGTCGCCTTATCACCATAAATTGGTATACGCTGTTCGTTTAGCTGGCTTGGCGCTTTACCTTGACCGCGACGAGCAATTTGCTCTGAAATCGTTAAACTCATGCGTATAGCTCCAATAATTGCGCGACCTCAGATGGCTGGACAGGACCATAAGTGTCTTCGTCTATCAGCACCGCAGGGCCTTTATCACAGTTACCCAAGCAGCAAATCGGTAATAGCGTAAAACGGCCATCAGCTGTGGTCTGCCCATACTCAATACCCAGCTGTGATCGAATTTCAGCCGATAATGCCTCATAACCTGTTAGATAGCAGGCCACTGAGTCACAAATCAGGATGACATGACGGCCGACAGGCTGACGATAAATACGGTTAAAGAAAGTCGCAACGCCGTCCATATCCGACATCGGAATGTCTAATATATTGGCGATAGCATTGACCTGCGCATCATCGACCCAGCCGTTGCGCTTTTGCACGATTTTTAGCGCATCTAGCGAGGCGGCGCGCGCATGGGGATAGTGATGCATATATTCATGAATGGCAGCAATCTCCTCAGGGGTGAGGATGCTGGCCACATCTACTTTTGGCATTTTGTCGGAAACAATTTTCATAATCTTCTATCTTTCCTCACTCATCATGCTAAGCACCTAACCACTACAGCCTTATCATCACTGACACAAAGACACTGTATGATATTGGCAGGTGATCGCATTTTGGCGTGCCATCAGGCAATAATATATTGATTGACTTATCTTAAAAAAAACACTCATCTCAAGTCACAGCGCTAGCGGTCACAGTCTGCCATCACAATATCAATCGATGCCAGATACATAATGGCATCAGAGACCAAGGATCCATTAATCACTGACGGCATCTGCTGCAAATGAGCAAATGTCGGGGTGCGAATACGAGTGCGATAACTCATTGTGGCTTTGTCAGACGTGATGTAATAGCTGTTGAGGCCTTTGGTCGCTTCTACGATGGTGGCACACTCACCCGCTGGCATCACAGGGCCCCAAGAGACAGAGATAAAGTGGTTGATCAGCGTCTCAATGTCATTTAGCGTACGGTCCTTTGGCGGTGGTACCGCTAGCGGATGGTCGGCCTTGTACGGGCCTTGCGGCATGTTGTCCATACACTGGCGGATAATACGCAGCGACTGGCGCATCTCTTCGACTTTTACCATACAGCGATCATAAGCATCACCGTTGTAGCCAACTGGCACTTCGAAGTCAAAATTCTCATAGCCCATGTATGGACGCGCCTTACGCAGATCAAAGTCCACCCCTGTCGCGCGTAGACCAGCTCCAGTGACACCCCAAGCCAAAGCCTGCTTGGCATTGTACTGTGCCACGCCTTGAGTACGGCCCTTGAGCACACTGTTTTGTAGTGCCGCTTTGACATACTCATCCAAACGCTTGGGCATCCACTCCAAAAACTCACGTACCAAGCGCTGCCAGCCACGCGGCAGGTCAGCAGCCGTACCGCCGATACGGAACCACGCTGGATGCATACGGTAGCCGGTGACGGCTTCAATGACATCATAGGCTTTTTGGCGGTCGGTAAACATATAAAATACTGGCGTCATGCCACCGGCATCCTGAATAAAGGTACCGACATACAATAGGTTGTTGGTAATACGGAAAAACTCGCTCATCATCACGCGGATGGTCTCAGCGCGCGGCGGCACCTTGATACCAGCGAGCTTTTCCACCGACATGATGTAGGGCAGCTCATTCATCACCCCGCCCAGATAATCGATACGGTCGGTATAAGGGATAAATGAGTGCCACGTCTGACGCTCAGCCATCTTTTCTGCGCCGCGATGGTGATAGCCAATATCAGGAATACAATCAACGACTTCCTCGCCATCGAGCTGTAGTACCAAACGAAAAGCACCATGCGCTGAGGGATGGTTAGGCCCGATGTTCAAAAACATAAAGTCTTCATCGCGGCCCGAGCGCTTCATACCCCACTCTTCTGGGACAAAGCGCAGGTTTTCTTGTTCGTATTGTTGTTTTGCCGCGTTTAGGAAATACGGCGTAAACTCAGTGGCGCGCGCGTGATACTCTTTGCGCAGTGGATGGCCTTCCCAGTATTTCGGCAATAAGATACGCGTCAGATGTGGATGGCCACTAAAGACAATCCCAAACATATCCCAGACTTCGCGCTCATACCAGTTGGCATTTGGCCAAATCTGCGTGGCGCTCGGCAGCGTCAAATCGTCTTCATCTAGCGCCACTTTGATACGCACATCACTATTTCGCTCAAGCGACATCAAATGATAAAACACCGTAAAGTCGCTATCTGGCAGACCTGCACGGTGCTGGCGCAACCGCTCATCTATCGCGGATAAGTCAAATAGCATGACATAGGGCTTGGGCAACTTGCGCAAGAATAACAATATTTCAAGCAAATCTGCGCGCGCCACCCACACCGTTGGAATCTCATCAACCGTATGCTGCACCACGAACTTGCCAGCATATTTATGGGTAAGCTCTTGGATGACTGCTGGAGCAGGCTTGCTCTTAGGACCCCTATTGTTAGGATCTGTGTTTTCGACTACCGTGACCATGAATGATGTATTCCTTCATTAATCATAACTAAACGATGTTAATCATAACCGAACTGTGATGGGCGTACGCGTACTGAGCACGTCTACGAATTATTAACGATAAAACCCTCGCCAGACTACATAACCGCTGGCGCTAACAGCGCGCTTAGATACTGTCTGGGCTGCGCAGGTTTTTTACCGCGATACGGTCTGCCTGTTTGCGGTCGCGCTCAGGCGTCATTTGCGGCTGGTAGATACCCTGCTCATTGACATGGACACCCAGCGGACGGCGCTCTTTGGTAATAGACTCTTGTAGCAGCATCAGCCCCTGAATCAGCGCTTCTGGACGCGGCGGACAACCTGGCACATAAACGTCGACAGGGATAATCTTATCCACACCTTGTACGACAGAGTAGATATCATACATACCGCCTGAGTTGGCGCAGGCACCCATTGATATGACCCACTTTGGCTCTAGCATTTGCTCATAAAGACGCTGGATAACAGGAGCCATTTTGACAAAACAAGTCCCAGCAACGATCATCACATCGGCCTGACGCGGCGAGGCGCGAATGACTTCGGCACCAAAGCGCGACAAGTCATGAACTGCAGTTAACGTGGTGGCATATTCGACATAACAGCAAGAGGTACCAAAGTTAAATGGCCAAAGCGAGTGCTTGCGACCCCAGTTTGCTGTTGAATGGACAAGGTCTTCGAGACGACCCATAAAGACGTTTTTATTGACTTCATCTTCGATAGGGTCTTTGACCGTTTGACTGGTCTGAGCAGGATAGGTATCTGCATCAGGGTTGGCTTTTGTTAATGTGTATTTCATAACATACAACCTTTATATGGGGCACTGCAGGACAATCATCTTGCCACCGCGCGCGCCCATTATTCATAAGTGATCATTGATATACCATCATAAACCCTAAGGTTTTTTACAGCTTGACCGTCTTAACGCTCAACACTGTCTTTTTGCGCAGACGTGGCAAAATCCACGGAAGTCACATTGCCCGTGGTATTGATATGATCGATATTTTGTAGATGGCGACGATTGGTCTCGATATTGTTTGAGACATTGATCTGCCCTGATGACTGCGCTGGGACTTTACCTGTCGGATCGACCATCAGCTCGTGCGCGCCATCAAAACGGGTGATATCTGCCAAATTAAAACCAGCTGGCGCAGCATGTAGCCGAGGTTTTTTGCGGCGCTTGTCCGCTGGTGCCCAGTTCATCGCGCCCAGACTCAGCTCATATATCAGACCGATGATTAAGATTGTGATAAAGATAGCGGCGGCAGCAAACCCTAACCAGCCGGCTTCGCGCACTGAAACGGCATACGCATAAAGATACAGCGCTTCTAAATCGAAAATCACAAAGAAAATCGCCACCAAATAAAATTTGGCAGACAGACGAATACGGGCGTTGCCTGCTCCGACAACACCCGCTTCAAATACTTCTTCTTTTTGTGAGCCTTGAGAGCGACCGCCAAGCAAACGTGGCACGACCAGCATAAAAACAACTAGCCCAATGGCGGCTAAGATAAAAGCAATTGCTGACCAATTAAAAGCAGACATGATAATACGTGCTCCTCACCCAATCGAGTATCAAGCGCCGCGCAGAGACTGACCAATAAGGGTCGGTGAGCGACAGGCTTGACGCAGACGAAAACACAAAGCGACTGTCATTGAGCCACTGTATTTAAGTAACGACTAAATAACCATATTAGGTACTGTGCTGGTAATAGCCAATTATCAAGTGTATTGACGACGATGTCAGACATGACCAACTGTAGAGGTTCCGCTAGACATACGGAGCAAGCTGGTCGTCTAACCCCGCTTGTAACAACGTAAGATCAACTTATTAAATCAATATCATATCGCACTGCTTACTTAATTGATTTAATAACTCATTACACGTAGTCAACAATGGACGAGACAACTGGCATAAATTATTTACGTACTATACGCATTTCAGTGCCCAAAAGCTAGTTTTTAACTGTATTGGACGGTCACTTTCTCTATAAAAAAAATATGTTTTTTTTACTATAAATTATGATATAGACATTACCTTATATTAACCCCAAATCCATAATTTTTACTTATAATTGATACCATATCATTATTGAACAAAACCACTTGGCTTTACTCGGCATCTCTGCGCGTCCATCTCCTCCCCAAAGTCGTTGTTTTTGCTTTATAATACCTCACCGAATTTTAATGATGTTTCGCCATTAGCACAAAGACACCTTTGGCAGCGTTTCAATCATCTTTGGTAATGATAAACCTACAGCACGATATCTGATGAAAAATCTTAGCCTATATTGGCAATATTTGTTTGTCCCTCTTAGATGACAGTGATGGTTTATCTTTATCCAGTGGCTGTCGGTACAGTGTTTATACCGCTATAGTCAGTTCACTATAAAATGTTATAGCAAGGCTGATAGAAATTTTTGCAACCTCTGTCTGCAGCGGCATAGTACGCCAGAAAACTTTTATCGGCCTTTCTGGTCAATAAACGCATGACGCTTTTATTTATAATCGACTATATTTTATCTTTTGCTTTTGTCTTACAGGTCACGTTATGAGTCAACTCAATCCCAAACAATCCGAGGCCATGCTCTACGTCTCAGGCCCACTACTGGTGCTGGCGGGTGCCGGCTCTGGTAAGACATCAGTGATCACCCGCAAGATTGCGTATCTAATTGAAGAGTGCAACATGCCAGCGGAGCGTATCACCGCGGTGACCTTTACCAACAAGGCGGCGCGCGAGATGAAAGCGCGTGTCAGCAAGCTACTCCCTAGCGAAAAGATGCGTGGTCTGACGGTCTCAACCTTTCACCAATTTGGTCTGCAGTTTTTGCGTTATGAGCTGATGCATACGCCGCTCAAGGGCAATTTTTCTATCATGGACAGCGACGACAGTAAGCGCCTGCTGATGGAGCTGATGATGCGCGACAACCTAAGCGGCGCTGAGAGTCGTGAGCTGGTCGGCAAAGCCATCAAGATGATCTCAGACTGGAAAAACGACTTGATTGAGCCGGATAAGGCGATGGAGACCTTGGACGATCCAGAGGACATGATTTTTGCCACGCTATATGGTCTATATGAGCGCAATCTGCGTGCGTATAACGCTGTGGATTTTGACGATTTGATCGTCTTGCCGACCAAGATACTGCGTGAAAACAGGGAGCTGCGCGACAAATGGCAAAACCGCATTCGCTACTTATTGGTCGATGAGTATCAAGATACCAACACCGCCCAGTATGAGATGATCAAATACTTGGTCGGGCCGCAAGGTCGCTTTACCGTGGTCGGCGATGACGATCAGTCGATCTATGCGTGGCGCGGTGCCAAACCTGAAAACATGGCACTGCTCAAAGAAGATTTTCCCAAACTAAAAATCGTCATGCTCGAGCAAAACTACCGCTCGACCACCCGTATCTTGACCTCAGCCAACGCGGTGATTCTTAACAACGAGCATTTATTTGAAAAAAAGCTCTGGTCGGATAAAGGCCAAGGCGAAAAAATCCGCATCATCAACTGCCGTAATGACGATGATGAGGCCGAGCGCGTCGCCAAAGAAATCGTCACGCACAAGCTGCGCTTTGGCAACGAGTGGGAGCAATACGCGGTGCTTTATCGCAGTAACTTCCAAGCACGTATGCTCGAGGCACAATTGCGCCAATTGCAAGTTCCCTATAAGCTCTCTGGCGGTCAGTCGTTTTTTGCGCGCAGTGAGATCAAAGACATCATGGGTTATCTGCGCCTGATATTAAACCCAGAAGACGACAGTGCGTTTTTGCGTATCATCAATACGCCCAAACGCGGTATGGGGCCTGCGACGCTTGAGAAGTTAGGCTTATTTGCCCAAGAGCATAGCATCTCCTTACTCGCCTCTTGTACCCATGCGGGCCTTTCGCACGTATTGCCATCCAAAGCCCATGGTACGATAAAGGAGTTTGGCGAGTTTATCGAACACTATACCCGCGAGCTGGATCAGCACCCTGACCCTGTGCCCATCGTGCGCCAGATGATTGATGAGACAGGCTATATCGACTTTGTCCGTAGCGATGCCAAGACGCCGCAGCAAGAAAAAAACCGCCTTGACAATATCGACATGCTCTACACCAGTATTCAGTCGCTGATCAACCGCGCAGAAGACGATGAAGATCGCACCATTGATACCATCATTCGCAAACTGGTATTACTCGATATGCTCGAGCAACAGCAAGAAGAAGAAAACACCAATAAAGTCAATCTGATGACCCTGCACGCGGCCAAAGGCTTGGAGTTTGATTTTGTCTATATCATGGGGTTAGAAGAAGAGATGCTGCCGCATCGCAACTCTATCATCAGTGAGACCATCGAAGAAGAGCGGCGTTTGATGTACGTGGGCATTACCCGCGCGCGCCGTGAGCTGACGCTTACGCTGGCAACTCAGCGCCGCGCTGGTGGACAAATGCGCGTCACCTCCGAGTCGCGGTTTTTAGATGAGCTGCCAGAGGATCATATCGACTGGCCTGCCAAAGCCAAAAAGAAAAAAGCCAGCAAAGACCCTGAAAAAGTCGCTGATGAATATTTGGCCAATATTCGAGCATTATTGGGCAATCGTTAACGGTTACTAAACGTTCAGCGAGCGCAGTTCGTCCCCGTCTTTGTTATCATAAGGGCACAGCACAGAAAACATCGACATGGCTGCGTGATGAGACAACTACCGAGTAAATTGAAGACACGCCCTAGTACCTGTCCTAGCATTTGTAAAAAACATTGGAATCTTTATGCCTACGCCACCGCCTGAACAAGAACGACCATCGACCCTGCAAGGGGATTACAATCCTGCAGAGTATAGCGCTGAGTACAAGCTGCTGTATCTACAAAGTCTGGTGGCTAACAGGGCATTTGAGGACATTACCGCGTTTTTAGAAAAGCAATCAGAATATGAAATTGCCAGCTTACTTGAGTCTTTTCCAACACAAGACCGCCTGCTGATTTGGGAGCAAGTACCCGATAATATCAAAGGTGAGGTGCTGGCCGAGCTAGAAGTCGATACGCGCCAGCCGTTGATGGAAAACATCTCATCCAAAGAGATATCGCTGTTTACACAAGACCTAGATGCCCAAGACATCTCGGAGATTTTGGACACGGTGACCGACAGCGTGCGCACCTCGGTGATGGCGACGCTGGACGAAGATATCCGTGTGCAGGTCAATAAGCTCGACACCTATGCCGATTGGGAAGTCGGTAGCTATATGGACCCTGATACCATTCAGGTCAGAGACGACATTACGCTGGCTGAGGTACAAGACTGGCTGCGCGACAATGTCGATCTGCTCGACGACGAAAGCCAAGAGCTGTTGGTCGTCGATCAAAGCCAGCAGTTGCTTGGACTGCTAAGCTTGGTGGATTTGATCAAACATGATCAAACCACTTTGGTCTCAGAGCTTATCGACCCTGCTATCACCATCAATGATCGCCTCGATATCACCGATGCGGCGGCGATTTTTCGCTCAGAAGACATTCGTTTTGCCCCTGTCATCAACAGCCATGGCGAGCTGGTCGGTCAGTTGAATGCCGAGGACATCATGGAAATTATCCAAGATGATGTCGATAGCACCATGAAAAACCTCGCAGGTGTCAGCCAAGATGAGGAGCTGTTTGCCCCTATCTTGACCAGCGCCAAAAGCCGTAGTATCTGGCTCGGTATCAACCTGTGTACCGCGCTATTGGCGGCGGCGGTCATCGGTCAGTTTGAGGCGGTGTTGGCAAAAGTGGTGGCGCTGGCGATTTTAATGCCCGTGGTTGCCAGTATGGGCGGTATCGCTGGCTCGCAAACATTAACAGTCGTCATTCGTGGTATAGCGATGGGTCAAATTGGTGGCTCCAACCGTTTATGGCTACTGAACAAAGAGCTGTGGGTCGGTGCGATAAACGGTATGACATGGGCAATAATCATGGCGTTTATCGCCCAATTGTGGTTTCATGATATCAAGATCAGTGCGGTCGTTGGCTTGGCAATCGCCATCAATATGACTGCAGCCAATGTCTCAGGCATTAGCATTCCTTTACTCCTAAAACGCATGAATATCGACCCTGCTCTATCAGCGTCGGTGATTTTGACCACCGTCACTGATATTGTCGGTTTTATGTCGTTTTTGGGCCTAGCAAGTGTGCTGATACTGTGAGTGAGCACCAAAGCAGTCATGTAGCAGTCATTGACTTTTTTGTTTTTACAAAGCCAATCGGCGTCGCCTGAATCAGGCATTTTTTTGAATTTAATTTACAACCTATCCAATCGTTGAGTGAGTGCGTTATGCAAGCTGTACAAGTAAAAGTGTTAAACCCGAAAATCGTTGAAGACAAGACATTTTCTTTGCCGACACGTGCAACCGATGGTAGTGCTGGTATTGATTTGCGCGCCTGTATCGATGCGCCTTTGACCATCAAAGCAGGGGAAACACATCTTGTCGGTACAGGTCTGGCTGTGTATATCGAGGACCCTAATTATGCTGGGATGATTCTGCCGCGCTCAGGGCTGGGCCATAAGCACGGTATTGTTTTAGGGAATTTGGTGGGTTTGATCGATGCCGACTACCAAGGCGAGCTGATGGTCAGTATTTGGAATCGTAGCGCTGCGGATTTTGTATTAAACCCAGCAGAGCGCATGGCGCAGTATATTGTCGTCCCTGTCGCTCGCCCTGAATTTACCGTGGTGTCAGAGTTTAGTGATACCAGTGCGCGCGGCGCAGGCGGTTTTGGTCATTCAGGTCGCCAGTAGACCGACTTGCTTTTTTTGACTATTTAATAACTGTCGCTTGAATGGAAGACAGGCTCTAGAAAACCTCTACTATTTTAACCATCACGCCATAAGGAGAGTAAGCGATGCCATCTTTTGCTGCGCAGCAACCCTTATTTCGTGCTTATGATATTCGCGGGCCGCGTCAGCATTTTACCACCGATTTTATTCAGGCATTGGGGCACGCTTTTGCCCATCTATATCAAACCGCCGAATACCGAGACACCACCCACAAACAAAGCATCGTCGTCATCGGCTACGATGTGCGCTGCAGCAGTGATGACATCGCACATACCTTAGAGACTATCTTGGCACAGCATGGCCTGCATGTCATTCAGCTCGGTTTGGTGACCACACCGATGATGGCATATTGGGCGGCGCAATATCAGGGACATGGCATCATGGTAACCGCCAGTCACTCGGCCAAAGACATCTTAGGCATAAAATGGCTGGTAAACCATCAGTCCCCTAGCTGTGCTGAGATTCAAGCGCTTTATCAGCAGCTAGTGCCTCCTGATACGCCGCTTGCTCTGACTGCAGCGATAAGTTCGCTGGGGCATCTGCCAACGGAGCAAGTGAGTCATGGCTATATCGACGCCATTTATCATGTTTTTAGCCAGCTATATCCTCTATTATACCCTATAAGTGGTGAGCAGACCTGCGATAAAGCATCACCCCATCACGGACAATACAGCGCAGCCCAGCGGCCATGCAGCGACTGGCGCTATGCTGCGCCCAAGCTTGAGCTGACGGTAGTGATCGACTGTATGCACGGGGCGACCAGTCACATCGCTCAGCCTTTATTTCAGCGTTTTTGTCAGAGCGTTGTCATGCTTAACGATACAGCAGACGGTCATTTTCCTTTGGGTAACCCCGACCCTACTGAGCCAAGTCGGCTCAAACAGTTGCAGCAAGCGGTCACCACACACAAAGCCGATATCGGACTGGCGTTCGATGGCGATGGCGATAGGCTGATGGTCGTCGATGAAAATGGCAAGACGGTGATGCCAGATCATCTGTTGTATCTACTGGCAAAATCCGCGCTCTGCGATAGCGCGCCTAACCCAGCTTCAACCGCGGTGCCTCAAGTACTGTTTGATATTAAGTGCTCCCACCATCTGCCTGCATTGCTGGCCGATCTGGGCGCTGAGCCTATCGTAAGCCGGACGGGGAGTAGTCTGATGCGCCAGCAGATGCAGCATACCGATAGCCGCATTGTCTTTGCAGGCGAGCTATCGGGGCATTTTATTTTTAATGACAAGCGTTTTATCGCTTATGATGATGCCATGTACGCGGCATTACGGCTATTGCATGGATTGGCCGCTCGGCCGGACGATGCTACCAAAACCTCCTTAGCAGCTATCACCCAAAGTCTGCCTACGCTGGTCAGTACCGCCGATCATTATCTGCCAGTACCGTATGCCCTCACGCGCGAGCGCTCTATCGTGACGCAGCTACAGGTTTTTTGTCAGTATATACAGCAGCTCATGGATGCAGCCCGCGAGCAGTCAGATATAGCAGAGTCTCAAGAAGATTGCTTGGTCAATCCTACCTGCAGCCACACAGTTGTTCATGAACGCTCGTCTTGTGATTGTATAGCGCAACAGCCCGCTATCACCTTAGCGCAGGCGCGGCAGTTATTGCCTATCGGTACAAAACTGAGCTGTATCGACGGTGTGCGCTTGGATTTTGCGCATGGTTTTGGCGTATTGCGGCAGTCCAATACCAGTCATCACCTGACCGCGCGCTTTGCAGGTGATAGTCTTGACGATTTAAAAGAAGTACAAAACAGATTTGCCGCTTTGTGCCGACCCTTCGATCAAAGACTGGCAGAGCAAATCATCGCGATTGCTGCTGAATAACTTATCACCCCCACTTTTTTAGCTTATATTTTTACCCTGTACCTTTACCGTAGGAGTTTATAATGACGCTTAATCTAGACGATGCCAAAATCACCGCTGAAGTATTGACCACTGCCCTGCCTTATATTCAACGCTTTGTCGATAAAATCATCGTGGTCAAATACGGCGGTAACGCCATGACTGACCCTGCGCTTGAGAGCTCATTTGCCCGTGATATCGTCTTACTCAAAACCGTTGGCATGCATCCTGTCGTCGTTCATGGCGGCGGCCCGCAGGTGGACAACCTGCTAAAAGAGTTGGGGCGGCAGTCTGATCGCATCGATGGCATGCGTGTCACTGACAAAAGCACCATGGATGTCGTCGAGATGGTGCTAGGCGGCAGCGTCAACAAATCTATCGTCAGTCTCATCAACAAACACGGCGGCCGCGCTATCGGCCTAACTGGTAAAGATGCCAACTTAATTCAAGCAAAAAAACTGATGATGGACAAAATAGGTACCGATGGCGTCGCTGTACCTGTGGATTTGGGGTTCGTCGGTGATGTGGTGAGTGTCAATAAAGACGTGATAAATATGCTTATTGCCTCCGACTTCATCCCTGTCATCGCCCCACTTGGGGTGGATAGTGAAGGCAATACCTATAACATCAATGCCGATCTGGTCGCGGGTAAAGTGGCTGAGTTTTTGCAGGCAGAAAAACTCATGCTCTTAACCAACATCAAAGGGGTATTGGGCCGTGACGGTGAAGTGGTGACTGGACTAACACCTAAGAAAGTCGATGGCTTGATTGAAGATGGTACGATCTCAGGCGGTATGATTCCCAAGATTCAATGTGCACTTGATGCAGTGCGTAGCGGCGTCAAAAGTGCGGTTATCGTCGATGGCCGTGTGCCTCATGCGACCTTACTGGAGATTTTTACCAACGAAGGCGTCGGTACCTTAATCAGTCGTGACCTTGATGCGGCCATGCTTTAGCTTCTTGAGGAGTCAATCATGCCGCTGTGGCTGTGGTGCCTACTGTTTGTTTTAGAGAGCCTATATTGCTGGTGGATTATTGGCTACGGCGGTGCGCGCTGGATAGAGGGCTGGAAGTCGTTCTTTATGATTGAGTGGTTTGCGCTTGATTGGACAGCAGAGCAAATTCGTCTTTACGTCCTCATTATTTGGTGCTTCAGTTTGATTTGGTTTGTCGTAGGTATTATAAAACCCGAGCTTAGACTCTAAGCTTGGGCTTTTTAACTGTCTATCAATTTTATGACCCATCAACATTCATTCAAACAAGATGAATTTAATAAGCACAGAACTCAACAGAACTATGGTAACTATTGCCATAAACCTTCATATAGTGATTGCCTTTGCTCTCAGTAATATAAGACGTTTCATTATCATAGCGGTCACCGTCCAATCGACCACTTGGCCCTGAGACGTAAGCCACATTGATGCGATCATCGCCGACATTACGAATTACTAAATTCTGGTCTGCTGCAAGCCATAAACGAAACACTTTTCCATCTTTGATATTGCCTGTAAAGTTACCGCAATAGCTGTCTTTTGCAAAGGTTACTTTAGTTGATGAGTCTGCCGCCTGTACGCTTGTGGCCATTATAGGTGTTGCTGCAAGCGTAGCCATCAGTAATAATTTTTTCATCATTCTATCCTCGAACATTAGGGTCTATTGAACATTCAGATATCGTGCTGGTAGCACATCTGAATATTCAATAGACCCTATAAATTAGTAAACTTAATTCTACCTATGAGAGCATAGTTTATTATTTGTCAAAGTGACAGCTTTTTTATAAAAATTATTTATAAATAACCGCCTCAAACTCAGCTTCATCAAAGCCGCACAACAATATTGGCTGACCTTGATTTTTATCGTCAATCTGACCTTCCACAATCGGACGCTTAATCATGCTGGTATTTCCTACCAGCAAATCTATCGCTTTATCTATACTGTCATCAGCTGCTTGCTTTTGCTCATCGGTCAGCTTACGCCATGTGGTACCACGCTTGTTTAGCACTTTATCGATACCTAGCGCATCTACCCAACGCTCTACGCTCTCTTTATCAATACTCTGCTTTTTATAATCATGAAACTCATAGCTGACACCCAGCTCATCAAGCTTAGTAAACGCTTTTTTCATGGTGCTACAAGATTTGATGCCATAAACAGTGATGCTCATAAAAACTCCCAATCTATAATCATTAGTCGCTGTATTATACCGAAGCCGGTTAATTTTTGGTTTGTTAAACAAAAACCTCCTGTCGCTGCTATGACGCCTTCCTCCAACTTGCCAACCTGTCGTCGTGACAGCGCGCAAACGCGTCATCATACCATCGCAATTTTTGCCAAATTACGCTATGCTATGGCATTATTTTGTTTTACCCAATTTATCTGTAATCATCAATTTCGAGCCGACTATGAGCAACGCCGTGACAGCAGAAACTGCTAATACCAATCAGACCAACAATACTTCTATAGACCCTACCCAATACCAACCGCAGCTGATCGAAGCGGCACAACAAAAAAAATGGGCAACGGACAAACGCTATGAAGTGAGCAATGCGCCAAGCGACAAGCCAAGTCGCTATATGCTGTCGATGTTTCCGTACCCAAGTGGCAAGCTGCACATGGGACACGTGCGTAACTATACCATCTCTGATGTACTCAGCCGTTATTATCGCCTCAAAGGCTTTGATGTCATGCAGCCAATGGGCTGGGATGGCTTTGGCTTGCCAGCAGAAAACGCCGCCATCGCCAACCAAACGCCGCCTGCTGCTTGGACATTTGCCAACATCGACAACATGCGCGCCCAGCTAAAATTGCTCGGTCTCTCTATCGACTGGTCACGTGAGTTTGCCACTTGTAGCCCTGAGTATTATCAGTGGGAGCAGTGGTTATTTTTGCAGCTCTACAAAAAAGGCTTGGTCTACAAAAAGCTCTCTACCGTCAACTGGGATCCGGTCGACAACACCGTTCTTGCCAACGAGCAAGTCATCGATGGCAAAGGCTGGCGTAGTGGCGCGCCCGTTGAGAAACGCGACATCCCGATGTATTACTTTAATATCACTGATTATGCCGATGAGCTGCTCGATGATTTAGACCAGCTAGAGGGTCATTGGCCATCTGAAGTTCTAACCATGCAGCGCAACTGGATCGGCCGTAGCGCGGGTATGGAAGTACACTTCCCTTATGAGCTTGCCGGCGAGCGCAACACCTTAGAAGTGTTTACCACTCGCCCTGATACCTTGATGGGCGTCACTTATGTCGCCGTTGCCGCTGAGCATCCGTTAGCGCAGTACGCCTCTGAGCATGATGACGCCATCGCTCAGTTTTGTGCACTGTGCAAAAAAGGCTCGGTCGCCGAAGCGGATCTGGCCAAAGCCGAAAAAATCGGTATGGATACAGGCCTGACCGTGACCCATCCTCTCACTGGTGAAGAAGTCCCTGTGTGGGTCGCCAACTATGTCTTGATGAGCTATGGCTCAGGCGCAGTGATGGCGGTACCAGCGCACGATGAGCGCGATTATGAGTTTGCAACCAAATACAGCCTACCTATCAAGCAAGTCATCCAGTCGCCTGCAGACTTTGAAGCATCCGTCCTTGCTGCGGCTCAAGCGGACGGCTCTGAGCCAAATCTTGCTTATACTGAGCGCAATATCTTGGTGAACTCAGGCGAATTTGACGGCTTGGATTTTGATCAAGCGTTTGAGGCAATGCTTGCCAAACTTGAGCCCCAACAGCTTGCGAAGAAAAAAATCCAGTATCGTCTGCGTGATTGGGGCGTCTCGCGTCAGCGCTATTGGGGCTGCCCTATCCCAATGATCAACTGTGAGCACTGCGGCACGGTGCCTGTCGAAGAGCAAGACCTACCTGTCGTACTGCCAACGGATGTCGTCCCCGATGGCCGCGGCAACCCGCTCAAAAGCATGCCAGAGTTTGTCAATACCACTTGTCCAAAGTGCGGCAACCCAGCTGAGCGCGAGACCGATACCTTTGACACCTTTGTTGAGTCGAGCTGGTACTACGCACGCTTTGCCAGTCCAAACGACACGCAAAACATGGTCAATAAATCTGCCGCCAATAAATGGCTGCCTGTCGATCAATACATCGGCGGTGTCGAGCACGCGGTCATGCATCTACTTTATGCGCGTTTCTTCCATAAGCTCATGCGCGACGAAAACTTGGTATCAGGCGATGAGCCTTTTGCCAACTTGATGACGCAAGGCATGGTGCTCGCGGGCACTTTTTACCGCCGCAACGCTGATGGCAGCACCACTTACTACTTCGCCGAAGATGTCGATATCGACTACAACGAGCGCGGTCAGCCAGTTAAAGCGATTTTAAAATCTGATGGACAGCCTGTCACCATCGGCAAAATAGAAAAAATGTCCAAATCAAAAAACAACGGTGTCGATCCACAAATCACCATTGATAAATATGGCGCGGATACCGTACGTTTGTACACGCTATTTACCGCTCCTGCCGATCAGACGCTTGAGTGGTCAGATGACGCGCTAAAAGGCCCCTATAACTTCGTTAAAAAAGTATGGCGCATCGCAACCGACCATATGCAAGCCATAGCGGCTGCAAGCCTAAGCCCTGATGCATTAAATAAAGCCACGCTCAATAACGAAGTATTAAACACAGAGCATCTTAGCAAAGCGGCGAAAAACTTACGCCGTAAGACTCATGAAACCGTCGCCAAGATTGACAGTGACCTAGGCGAGCGCTTGGCGCTAAACACGCCCGTCTCAAGCCTTATGGAGCTTGCCAATGAGCTGACTGGTTTTAAAGCCAGCAGTGAGCAAGACCTGCGAGTACAGCACGAAGCATTGATTGATCTATTAATCATGCTATCTGCCTACGCACCGCACGTCGGCGAGCACTTGCTTGAGCAGCTGGGTGTCGATACGGTCAACTTAAGCTACCCTGCTGTCGACGAGCGCGCTCTGGTACAAGACACCATCACCATGGTGGTGCAGGTCAATGGCAAGATGCGCGGCAAAATGGATGTCGCCCCCAACAGCGACCCTGAGCAGCTAAAAGCGCAAGCACGCGCACTTGAGGGTGTGGCCAAGTTTTTGACAGGGGACATCAAAAAAGAGATCGTCGTACCCAATAAGCTGCTCAATATCGTGGTTGCAGGCTAGTACATCGTCTTTAGCTAGGCGCTACCCGCTAGCGCTGTTCTGCGATGCGTCTTTATTACGTTAGGGCGTGCCCTCACCTTTATTCGATAGTGGCCTTTACTGCTTTACTAGGCCAAAGACGAGGATTTGAGGGCACCTCCCAAGCTTTTTATCATTAAAGGATAGCGATTATGTCGTATAAGCACCGAGCAGTACCGTCACAATCATCGACCAGCGGACAAAAACTTGCGACAGCGTTACTGGCTGCTTTGCCGATGATGACCGTGCTCGGTGCCACCACCGCACTGAGTGGCTGCGGCTTTCAGCTGCGCGGTTATGAAACACCAATGCTGCTCGATGTGGCCAAAACAGCGGTCATTATCGAAGATGATCGCACGTCGTTTCCGCTCAAGCTGCCATTGACCCAGCGCCTAAAAACCCTAGGCGCGGAAGTCATGAGCAATATGACCTTAGATGATGTGGCACGTAACAATCGACAAGCACATGCAGAGCCCATCGCCGTCATCGATATCAGCAATGTGCGATTTAAGCGTTATGAGCTGGTTGGGGTTTTGACAGAAATCCGTTTGGTGCTCTCAGCCGATGTCAGCTATCAAACCTTTGAAAATGGCAAACCTGTGATACTCAAAAATGCCATCCAAGTCGATCGCAGCTATCAGTACAACGAAGCCTCGGTCAGCACTGACGATCAGCAAGGTGATCAGATTCGTGACTGGCTCTATGAGCGCTTGGCACGCCGTATCACGGATCAATACGTCGCCATCTCCTTACCCAAAGTGCCACCTGCTGGTAAGCAGACAGTACCCGTCATAAACAGCGCCACTGCACCCACCGTGATGGTGCCAAACGCCCAGTAATTTTATAAGTTTGTAGGAATGCTCTGCTATTCTTCATGATCAAGTAACGCCGCTCTTTTCTTCTTTTTTTTAACCTGTGTATCCTCAGCCTATGCAAGATACTTTTATCCAAGCCTATCCAAAACTACTACAACCCGCGGCGGCAGTAGCTGGCTTGTGGCTGGCACACGGTGATGAGCCATTACTCAGTCAATGGCTTATCGATGCCATGCGTCTGCACTGGCGCGCGCAAAACTATGCCATCAAACGTATCGAGCTGGTGTCAGTCAAAAGCTGGCAAGATGTACTATCCGAGCTTGGCAGTCAGTCGTTGTTTGACGATGCCAGTGCACTGATTGTGACAGGCAATCACAAGCCTGATAAAGCCGTCATTGCCGCGCTCGAACGTTTTGCTATCGAGGCACAAGCAGGCACGCACAGTCACAGCCTGCTATGGCTCACGCCTAAGCAAGACAAGCGCAGCCAGAGCAGCAAATGGTTTGCGCCGTTTGCTCAGTACGGTCACGTGATTGATTGCAACTTGTACAATGAGCAGCAGCGTCAGCAGTTATTACAGATACAGGCCCAGCAGTTTGGCCTCACGCTGTCACAAGAAGCGTGGCAGCTGCTGATGTCGCATACCGAGCACCATCTGCTAAGCGCCTATCAAACCTTATGGCGGCTCTCTTATCTGTTTGCGCCGCAGCTCGCACCTGCGGCGACTCCTCATCAACAATCAGCCCATTACTCTACCAGCTCAACTGACGGCGGGACTCATACCGACAACGTCGCATTAGATATTGATGATCTACAAGCCGCGCTGGTCAGTGATGCTCAGTTTAGTGTCTTTGATTTATCCGATGCCATGCTGGCTGGCAACAGCGCGCAGGTAGTCAAAATCATCACGCAGCTCAAGGCCACCGATGAGCCGACAACGTTGGTACTGTGGGCAATCAGTAAAGACATGCGCCAGATTATGCAGCTGCTAGATGGACAAGACCCGCAGGCGCTCGGCATTTGGCGCAGCAAACAAGGCTTATATCAGCAGGCGTGTCGTCGCCAGTCAAAGGCGCAGACCGCGCAGTGGCCGGCGCTGCTTTATCGCTGCGACCAAGCCATTAAAGGACTTATCCGTCAGCCTGCGTGGGAGCTGTTGTTACAAGCAGCGCTTGAGCTGTCCGGCAAACGCTTGTTTATCGCTTGATACACCTCTTGTTTGACCGCCATCTTTAATTTACTTCTACCTAATTTACTTCTATAAACGAATTACTTGTATAAAAGACGACCAAATCCGCCACAGCCGAGTGGTAGGTTTTGGTTCTCTCGATCCTCCTTAACCTTTCTTAAACTAATTGCCATTCCTTTTTGCGTAGCAAGCCTCTACTATAGCTACACTTGATTTTATTGTGATTGGATAGTTGTCATGGGAAAAATAAGCAAAAAACCTGCGATCAAATGGGCAGTGGTCGCTTTGGTCATCGTCGTATTCGGCGCGCTGGCCTATCGTTTTTTTATGCCAAAAGAAACAGCGCCTAACTACCTAACGGCAAAGGTAAAGGTCGGTGATATCGAAAACAATGTCATGGCATCAGGCAAGGTCAAAGCCCTCAATACCGTCGATGTCGGCGCGCAGGTATCAGGTGAAGTCAAAAAGCTGTATGTCGATATTGGCGACCAAGTCCAGCAAGGTGATTTGATTGCTCAAATTGACCAAGTCACGCAACGAAATGCCTTAGACAATCAACAAGCCACACTAGAGCAAAGCGCAGCAGCATTACAAAGCGCTCAGGCGGATGTATTAAGTAAACGTGCCAACTTAAAAAGCGCTTATGCCGATTTGGCCAGTCGTCAATCTGAGCTTAAACAGGCACAATCTGACTTTGCCCGCTTAAAATCCTTAGTAGAAATTGACGCCATCAGTCAGCAAGAATACGACACCCAAGCCACAGCGGTTCAAACTGCTAAAGCGGCAGTGGACAATGCACGCGCGGCGATTGACACTGCCAAGGCCGCTATCGTGACTGCCAATGCCAATATCAGTAGCCAACAAGCCGAGCTTAGAAAATCACAAACCAACGTCAATACTGCTCAGCAAGATTTAGGCTACACCACCATCCGCGCGCCCATGTCAGGTACAGTCGTCTCTATCACCACTGAGCAAGGCAGCACCGTTAATGCCAATCAAACCGCACCGACCATCGTTACCTTAGCCGACTTATCCACCGTGCGTATTAACGCGCAAATCTCCGAAGCAGATGTGATTAATGTACAAGCAGGCATGCCAGTGTACTTTAATATCATTGGTAATCCTGAGCAGAAATTTGATGCCACGCTCAAAGCTATTGAGCCTGCTCCTGAACAAATCAGTGAGACCAGCTCGACCGACACCGCTATCTACTACATCGGTTATTTAGAAGTGCCCAACCCTGAGCGCCGATTTCGTATTGATATGACTGCGCAGGTGTACGTGGTCATTGACCAAGCCAAAGATGCCCTATTGATACCCTCTACCGCCCTTAAAAACAGCAAGACCGATACTAGCGGTAAGACCACGGCGACCGTACGCGTACTACAAGCAGACGGCACGGTTAAAGAACAGCCTGTTACGGTTGGGATTAATAACCGCGTCAATGCGCAAATTCTTAGCGGCTTAAAAGCAGGTGACGATGTCATTTTAAGCGAAGACAATAGTAGCAGTAAAGGCAAACAATCTGGCGGTGGTCGCCCACCATTTTAACGGCAACACAGGTCAACAATGAAGACGTACTAAAAAGAGATGATAAAGGTAGATGCTGGTTATGAATACCCAAAAAATGCACGCTGAAACGGCTGATGCGCCACCATTAATGCAGCTGACAGGCGTCATTAGGGAGTTTCGCGCAGGCGAACAGATAATTCGGGTACTGCATGATATTGACTTGACTATCTATCAAGGTGAGATGGTCGCCATCATCGGGCAATCAGGCTCAGGCAAGTCAACCTTGATGAATATCTTGGGCTGCTTGGACAAAGCCAGTGCAGGCGACTATAAGATTTATGGCAAATCAGTCAACCAGCTTGAGGCCGATGAGCTGGCGACCCTACGCCGTGAACACTTTGGCTTTATTTTTCAGCGCTATCATTTGCTTGGCGACATTAACGCACGCGACAATGTTGCCGTGCCTGCCGTCTATGCAGGTATGGACAAAGAGGCACGTAGCGAACGCGCCGCACACCTGCTCGGTGATTTGGGTCTGGCAGACAAGGTTGGCAACCGTCCCAGTCAGCTATCAGGCGGTCAGCAGCAGCGCGTCTCTATTGCACGCGCCTTGATGAATGGGGGCGAGATTATCCTTGCCGATGAGCCGACAGGCGCGCTCGATAGCCAATCGGGCAAAGACGTGATGCAAATCTTGCAGTCGTTAAACGAGCAAGGGCACACCATCATTATGGTAACGCACGACCCCAACATCGCCGCGCAAGCTGAGCGTGTCATCGAGATTAAAGACGGCTATATTATTGATGACTATCACAATGACCATTATGAGCATAGCACACAGCAGCCTGAGGCCATCTTAGAACAGCACAAAAAAAGCCGCATCGGTAGCTTTATAGACCGCCTGCTTGAGGCCTTTAAAATGTCGCTGCTGGCCATGCGCGCGCACAAAATGCGCACGTTGCTGACCATGCTGGGCATTATTATTGGTATTGCTTCAGTCGTCTCAGTCGTGGGCTTGGGTAAAGGCTCACAGCAGCAAATTTTGACCAATATCAGCTCGCTTGGCACCAATACCATCACTGTCATCGATGGCTATCCATGGGGGGATCCAAGGCGCAGTTACAACGATGACAACTTAACCCCTGATGACGCCAATGCCGTTGCCGCGCAGCCTTATGTGGTCAGCGTCAGTCCTCAGTTAGATGGCAGCGCTACTGTCCGCTATCGCAGTATCCAAGAATCAGCGACCGTCAGTGGTGTGGGTAAAGACTATTTGGATGTGACGGGCGAAACGCTGGCACAAGGACAAGCCTTTGATGAACAAAGTATTTTGCGGCGTACACAAGACGTCATCTTAGATGACAATGCCAAAAATACTTTTTTCGCGGATAATGACAACCCTATTGGTGAAGTTCTACTAATTGGCACAGTACCAGGGCGCGTGATAGGTGTCCTTGAACCCAAAGACAGTGGTTTTGGCCCAAGCTCTGATTCTCCAACCATCTACATGCCCTACACGACTGTCATGTCGCGTATTGAAGGCAGTGCCTATATTGAGAATTTCGTGGCCTTGGTGGATGAAAGCATCTCATCGTCAGCGGCAGAGTCAGCTATCTCGCAGCTGATTGAAGAGCGGCACGGCGCAGACGATTTTCGTACCCGCAATTCTGATTCTATTCGCCAGACTATTGAGTCCACGACCTCGACCATGACGCTATTAATTTCTTCGATTGCTATCATTTCATTGATTGTTGGTGGTATCGGCGTCATGAACATCATGCTGGTATCTGTCACCGAGCGCACCAATGAGATTGGGGTGCGTATGGCTGTCGGCGCGCGTCAAAGCGACATTATGCAGCAGTTTTTGATTGAGGCCATTTTGGTGTGCGTATTGGGGGGCTTGCTGGGTATCGGACTGGCCTTTGCCATTGGTGAGGTGATTAATCGTGTGGGCGGTGACAGCTTTCAGGTTATCTACTCACCGACCTCTATTATCGCAGCTTTTGTTTGCTCGACACTCATTGGGATTGTATTTGGCTTTTTGCCAGCCCGTAATGCCGCCAAGCTCGACCCTGTTGATGCCTTGTCGCGTGATTAAAGCAACATGGGACATAAATATGTTCAAAATCACGGTAAACTAAGAAAAAAGGCAGTTTTCTTAAATTAAGGGTTGCATTACTCAAAATTATCTATATACTATGCTCTCACGTTTAGGGATACAGAACTTCTTAAACGAGAGAGAAAAGTTAGGGCCGATAGCTCAGTTGGTAGAGCAGTTGACTTTTAATCAATTGGTCCCGCGTTCGAGTCGCGGTCGGCCCACCACTTTTTCTTTCACACCCTTTTAGGGCCGATAGCTCAGTTGGTAGAGCAGTTGACTTTTAATCAATTGGTCCCGCGTTCGAGTCGCGGTCGGCCCACCATATTTGAAAAGCCCCATCACTAACTTGATAGTGATGGGGCTTTTTTTTGCGTGCCTGTTACCGCTATCGTTTAGAGTTACGGCGACGCGAAAAGACAGTAAAGTTAGCGTCTTTGCGCCATAGCAGCTTATGTTTGATGGTGTCTTTGATGGTACGCGGATGCTTGGGTGCCTGCGTGATGAGCATATCAAAAGTGGCGTCGTCTATCGCCAGCTCACGCCCATGTGCCATCATGACATTACTCGGCTGCATGTCTTTGATCTTTTGTAGCGATGCAGTATACGCAGGCGGACTGTAAATCGGAAATGGCGCAACAAATTTATGCCGCAGCTTGATAATCAAGTCTGCTGTATATACTTGCCGGCTGGGCAGATGAAATAACGATAAGTCACGGTCGGTATGTCCAGGTGTCTCAAGTACCAACCAATCGCTAAAGTGAGGAATTTTATCCCCCTCACTTACCGTCACATCAGGATGCAGGTGCGCAGGATACCATAGGTTTTTTAGCGGACGGTTTTGGCGATGCGCCACATAATACGCCAGCCCTGTATCGACCAGATGCATCATTTGCCCGCCGATACCTGCATACCATTGCCGTGACTTTTCTGCTGAGACGATACGGCAGCCTGTGGCTTTTTTAAGCGCATTTGCACCGCCTGCGTGATCAGGATGCATGTGTGTCACCATGACTACCTTGAGCTGGCTTATCGGGCGCTGTAGTGTGTCTGTGATGTACGCCAGCACCATCGGCACATCAGCACGGCAGCAGCCGTCAAGTAGCAGCAACTTATTAGCATATACCGCCAAATAGATACTTTGAATATAACCGTCCAATCGCACAATCTTATCTAAGCGCATAAGTCATCCTTGAGTGTTTGCTTAGGGCGTGTCGAACATTCGACCATGGCACTGACAGCGACTATTTTTTAGACGATTCGAGGTTAAAAATAATAAGTTTAGTCACTCTAAGCGCTTATTTTTAACGATGAAGCGGCAAAAAAGAGTCCTGTCCCCTGCTTTTATCGTTGGGCCTGATGACACCCCTTGTTTTGATTGTAGTACAGGAGCTTATGTACCGCTCGACTTTCAATGAACGCTTGTACTCCGTTTGCTCCTTGCAATTCGTCGTTTAGGCGTTTTGCTAAAATTTTAGGTATCAGACTTAGGACTAGTTGATGACACGTTGTGGTATATAAGCTGATTTTTGTGGGGAAAAATAACATTGATAAAATAAAACTCTGTTATGATTACAGACTCCAATCCAGTACGCGCTCACGAGTTGGCTATGAAATCTACCGCAGACAATACAACACGACACCCCTCACCTTTTTTGAACTCTGTTCCCAAAAGTTTGCTTTTAGGCTTGTTGACAGCCAGTCTGATGAGCGTTGGTATGTCTGCACAAGCAGGTGGCGGCGAATACTGTGGCTCTAACTTTTCGTTAGACAATCGCTACTACAATGCCTGTCAGATTAACTTCCCCACCTTAGATACTGGCAATGACACCCAAACCAATTTGTATTTATTACTTGCCGATAAGGGCTTAATCACCTTTGATGAGCCTGACACGCTACATACCAGCGGTTATTATTATGACTTTCCGCTTAACTTACGCACATTAAAGCACGCGGCAGTAAATCAAGTACAAAATCCCAATCAGTCTTTTTTAGAGCCCTCTGAAACCAGCAATTATGCTGAGTACTGTAATAGCTTTTATACAGGTAAAACAGCGCTAGAAAACGCGCTAACACTAGATCAGGCATTAACCCCAAAAGAGCGCGCACAACTGATGCAATTTCGTGACGCCATTCGCAGTGAGTGTGCCGATTCATTTGATGATGAGGCCGCTGCGCTCAAAGAGACTGCTACTTTTCCGTTAAAGTGGTCTGTCCACGCACAGCCCTACGCGGACTACATCATGGCGACACAACTGTTTTATTTGGGCAAAAAATCAGACTTTGATAGCGCGCATAACCTATATAGCGCGTTGACCACGCTTGATGCGGGGGATAATGCAGGACGCGCTTGGCTGCTCGATACGGTCAACTATATGCTGATTCGCACAGGTATCAATCGTATTTATCAGCAAGGCGCGCAAGATTATTTTTATGACCATAAAACGGTTGACCCAAGACTGTTTGCCAGCACGCAAAGCGCCATCAATACTTATCTCAGCCGCTTTAAAAAAGGGCAGTATACGGCATCCGCTCGCGGATTACAGCGCCGACTCTATTGGCTGTCAGGGAAGCAAGAACAATTGGTTGATGAAATAGAATGGCAAATTGAGCATACAAAGTCATGGGCCTTTAACCTAGACAGTCGCCGCTTGCCAGAAGAGATTGAGAGACGATTGTTTTTTCCAGATAGTGATAAACAAGTCGATATCAATGTACTTAATGACCCCATATTGCTGACCAGTTTTGCCTTATATCGTCTACGACCCGCCAGCAACTTCATGAACACCAAACCCATAACATTGGCAGCGCTTGAGCGTCTAAAGCCCAAGTTTAAAGGCAGTATGGACTTGTATCAGTATCTGATCGCGACCTATTATTTTGTACAAGAAAATAATCCAAAACGCGCCCTAACCTATTTGCCCACCGCTACGCCAACGGGTAAGCTGTCTTATACTCAATTTAGCCAATACGCTTTAAAAGCAAAAGCATTACAGCAACTCGGGCGCACCGATGAAGCCAATACCCTATGGCAGCAGCTACATACCTTGCCCAAGCAGCCGTTTCAAAACACCGTTACTGAACTGGCATTAGCACTGCATGCTGACAAGACCAATGATTACCGTTCATTGTTTACTGATACCAGCATACAATCACAAGCCTTAAAGATGCGCGTCATCAAATATTCAGCCGACCCTACCTTGCTAAAGCAAATTGCAGACAATCATGCAAATACAAACGCACTGGGTGCTGAGGCGCGTTACGCGCTGCTCGCCAAATCACTGATACATGGACGCTACGACGATTATTTAACCTACCAGCAGCGTTATTTGCCAAAGGACGCCCAAAAATATCAGGGCTATAGCAGTAAGGATGAGACCTTAAAGCACCTCCCTACTTTTAGTCAATTTAACTGGCAAGGTAAACACATCAGCCCTCATATCAAGTGTCAAAACTTGACAACCACGGTGACGCGCCTCAGTAAACGCCCTAACGACAGACTACAAACCTTGTGTCTGACCGAGTTTATGTATGATACCGATTTGACCAGCTACCTCGATGACTACGACAAAGAGTTTCGCTATATTGTTGACGATGATCCAAGCGAGCCCTATCCGTACTTGAGTGACGTCCCCAGTCGCTTCGCAGGTCAAACGCTCAACAGACTCGATATCTACCGCGCCATATTTACAGACAGTCAAGATGACGAGCTGTCCGCCTATGCGCTGCATCGTGCCATAGGCTGTTTTGCCAGCTCGGGTAACAACCAGTGCGGTGATAAGCAGGTTGATTTGTCCGTGCGCAAAGCATGGTTTAAACGTCTCAAATCTGACTTTAGCCAAACCACTTGGGCAAAAAACCAAAAGTACTACTGGTAAATGTGGTGGGCTACTGGTGTGAGTAATTATCTACAAAAGTATCAGCGATTTACGTTTAAGCGATGGCTGTTAGGCTTGCTGGGTCTGGGTATTATTATGTTTGCCGCTTTGGTTTACTATCAAGGTGCAAGCCGTTTTCCATCTGCGCCATCTAAGCAGATAACGCAGATACCATTACAGGATAGTGATGCCAGTAAAATTAGCTCTATTACCATGCCCACGAACACTACCAATATCCAAGCCAATGATTACCAGCAGTTTTGGCTGTGGACAGCGCCCAAAGACAGTACCAAGCTCAGCCAAGCGCATACGTTGTATCTATTACAAGGTGAGATACGTGCGCCCAACATGCCCTATTATCGCCCCGATACCCGTGACAATGATGCTCAGGCATTACCAGCGACATTGATAACGCAGGGACTAGGTGTGCGACCTTTACGCGGTAAAAAAATGTGGCTGGTCTACCGTGCGACCAGTCAGACGTGGTCTGAGGACGTCATGCCACAGCTTATAAAGCGCTTAGAGCAATGGCAACGCGCAGGCAATCACGTCATGGGTATCCAAATAGATTATGATGCGCCAACCTACCGATTGGGCGAATACGCCGCTTTGCTTAAGCAGATTCGTCAGCAGCTGCCCGCGCAGTATCAACTCAGTGTGACAGGTCTGCTGGACTGGTCAAACCAAGCCGAAGACTCTCAGTTTATTCAGCTTAATGACGCCATCGACGAGCTGGTGATACAAACTTATCAGGGCACGACCACCTTGACGAATTATGCGCAGCACCTCATACGGCTAAAAGACCTGCCCTTTGATTTTAAAGTGGGCATCATTGAAGGTGGTCAATGGCAAGGGGCTGCATTTTTAGAAGACAATCCACACTTTCAAGGTTATGTGGTGTTCTTGCGCTAAAAAATAAAAAAACTCAGCACTTAGGCTGAGTTTTTCTTCATCATAATTACAACTTCATAGGATTAAGCCAAGTCACGAACCTTTGGCTCACGCTCCCATAGACGAGATTTTGCATTCTCTACAAAGCTGTCAAGCTCAGCGAGCGGTGTGACAAACTCATCTTTTTCTACAGGAAGTTTACTTAAGATAAACTCATCCGTTGCACCGCAATAAGCAATGGCTTTACAGTGTACATAAGCATCAGTGAACCAATCTAGCGTTGAGCTATCCTCCGCCAGTTTCTTAGCTTGCTCTGGCATGATGATACTGACCACCGCATCGAAGAATACAGAGGGTGCGCCAGCGACACGCTCATCTGCTTGGATACGCGTATCGTCGTCAAGCTTGACTTCTTTACTCGGCGCAACGATTTTTACCATCCCGCCCTGAGCATTAATAGCATCTTCAAACTTCTTAACTTGCTCATGGTTTGATCCTTCAGCAACTAAGATACCAACCAAGCGGCCTTTTAGTGATTTAGGTGTACGGCCGATGGTTTGTACAGCCTCTGATGTCGCCATGTCCTGTACAGGAGCTGCCGCATCAGCAGGCTCTGGCAACTCCATACCCAAGGCAGTTGCCACGCGCTTGGCCAAATCTTCATCGATATGCAGCAGGTGGCCGAGCATACGGGTACGTACATGAGGAGTATCTACTTTACCCAGCTCAAATGCGTAGGCCGTCGCAATATGTGCCTGCTCAGCTGGGGTTTGACTGCGATAAAACATACGCGGCTGGCTATAATGGTCTGCAAAGCTCTCTGCGCGAATACGGCCTTTTACGTTATCATCTAAGCGCTCTGCATACGACTCAAAGCCCTTTTTAACGCTTTCACGTGGACGGTCTAGATCTAGACTTTGAGGCTCATAAAGAACACGAGTCTTAGGCACTTGCATTTGCATATGACCGTCTTGCTGGTTATTTGCAAATGGGCATTTAGGCGCATTAATAGGAATTTGCGCGAAGTTTGGTGAGCCCAAGCGCGACAACTGAGTATCTAAATAACTAAATAGACGACCTTGTAGTAGAGGATCATTACTAAAATCGATACCAGGCGGCAGATGTGACGGACAAAATGCTACTTGTTCCGTTTCTGCAAAAAAGTTATCTGGGTTACGGTTTAAGACCATTTTACCGATGATTTTAACAGGCACCATCTCTTCTGGAATCAGTTTGGTCGCATCTAGATGGTCAAATGGAAACTCATTGGCTTCTTCTTCAGTAAATAACTGAACACCAAACTCCCATTCAAAATACATACCGTTCTCTATCGCTTCATACATGTCACGGCGGTTATAATCAGGGTCAGCACCAGATATTTTTACCGCTTCATCCCAAGTAAGCGACTGTACACCTGCTACTGGCTTCCAATGAAAACGTACAAAGGTACTTTTGCCGTCTTTGTTAATCAAACGATAGCTATGAATACCAAAACCTTCCATCATGCTAAAGCTACGCGGCAATGCACGATCACTCATCAGCCAAATCAGGTTATGCATCGTCTCTGGGCTTAGCGAGACAAAGTCCCAAAAGGTATCGTGGGCAGAAGCCGCTTGCGGAAAGCCGCGGTCTGGCTCCGGCTTGACTGCATGAATGAGATCAGGAAACTTAATAGCATCTTGAATAAAGAAAATCGGCATATTATTACCAACGATATCCCAATTACCTTCTTCGGTATAAATTTTTACCGCAAAGCCGCGGACATCGCGAGGCGTATCTTTTGAGCCTTTATTGCCCGCCACGGTCGAAAAACGAGTAAATAAAGGTGTCTGCTTCCCTGTTTCTGTAAGAATTTTGGCGGTCGTATATTCTTCTAACGATTCAGTTAATTCAAAATAACCATGCGCCGCACTACCGCGAGCATGGACGATACGCTCAGGGATACGCTCATGGTCAAAATGGTTGATTTTTTCACGCAGGACAAAATCTTCTAGCAAAGTTGGCCCACGTGCGCCAGCTTTTAATGAGTTTTGGTTATCAGAAATCGCAACGCCTTGCTGCGTCGTTAAAACTTTACCACCATCGTCTGCACGCTGGTGCGTCTCGCCACCATGTCCACGTTCAATATTCATGTTATTTGCGGGGTCAGTATGATCAAGATGCTTTTTCATAATATATCCTAGCTGATGAATGAAATGGCCTCTGATGAGACTATCCAAAGCGCGTAAACCCAGTATTTATATCCTTGTATCTATATAGTAACTTCGACTGTCGCTTCATGTTTTATGGGTTACGCGGCGGTTGATGATTTAACTTTTTATTGTTGCTCTCTCGCTACTATGACTGGCAGTGCCAACCGTTCGCAATGTCAACCACTAGCATTGCCAACCATGGTACTCATCACTCATCTTACTTAAAAACTTTGCGATTTATGTCACATATATCGTGAAGCTTGTTGATTTTTGGTTAAACCAACGAGCCAAACTATTAGCACATTACTATCATCAAATATATTGCTAAGTCCTTAACGCTCATGGCAGCGCTCTTTGGATTTCTTGCCTCAAGAATATCGATAGCGTTCGGGCTGATTATCAGTTAAATTATAAGGACAGGCATAAAATAAAGTCAGCCAGCATCAAAGCTGTGGCAAACACTAGCGGCGAGTTCTGATCAAGCAAAATTTTTATAACCATCGCTTATAGCCATCATAAAAGGCTTGATGCATCACTTTGTATAAGGCGGTTCGTAACTGTATTTACGGGCCGTTTTTATTCATCCGTCTAGGGCGTATTGTTCGTTAAGTAAGGAAAATAGCCATATCCAAGCTTTATTGGATATACTCCCTAGTTATAGACAAGGAAGACAGTTATGTTATTAGATAACGACGTATTGCGTGCGCGCATTCGTTTATTAGGATCGTTTTTAGGTGAGGCCATCTCTCGCCAATCTGGGCAACAAACCTTAGACACCATCGAGACCTTGCGCCAAGGTTTTATCCAAGAGCGCCGCGAGCATAACGACGGACAAAAACAACAACTTATCGAGCTCATCGCCTCGCTAGACAATCAAACACTAAAAAACGTCATTCGCGCATTTTCTATTTACTTTTTTTTGGCAAATTTGACCGAAGAAAACTACTTACGTGAGCAGCGGCAAGTGATGCGCGCAGAGTCCAACCAAAGCTGGGAAGGCTCTTTTCGCCGTACTTTATCAGAATGCCGTGAGCGCCAGATCGAACCTGAACAAATCAAAGAGCTCATTGATCAGCTAAAATTTATCCCAGTCTTTACCGCGCACCCTACCGAGGCGCGTCGCCGTACGACGATGAATATCTTGCAAACGCTATATGAGCACACCGATGCCATGGGTGTCTATCCTGAGGGCAGTCGCGCCTTTGAACAGGCCAAACAAAAAACCGCAGAAACCATTGATCTACTATGGTCATCAGATGAGGTGCGGACTCGTAAACCCTTAGTCTATGATGAGATTAATAATGGCCTGCATTATTTTGATGCCAGTCTTTTTACCGCCATACCGAAAGTCTATCGCAATATCAAAGACGCAATCGTAGAGATTTATCCAGAGCTTAGTGACTATGCGCTGCCCGCTTTTGTCAATTTTGGCTCTTGGATCGGCGGCGATAGAGATGGCAACCCCTTCGTCACTCATGAGACCACAGAAATGGCCGTGTTGATGCATGCCAATACCGTGCTGCGCCATTACCAAGTATTGATCCGAAAGCTGCGCCGCGAGCTGATTCATAGCGATAGCATCGTCACCATCGCGCCCGAGATTTATGAGCGAATTAAAGACTATAGCGAGCTGGATCAGCAGGTGTTTTGTTATAACCCTGATGACTACAATCATGAGCCATACCGTAGATTGTTATCACTCATCCTTGCCAAAATAAAAGCCACCAACCAGTATATCCAAAGCCAAGGCACAGACGACAATGCAGCAAAAGACGCGTACTTATCGCCGGCCGCACTGTTAGATGACTTACGCCTTATCCGCAAGAGCGTCAACACGCATGATAGCGCCCATGCCGAAGGGCTACTGCTAGATACCATCCGCTTGGTCAAAACCTGCGGCTTTCATCTGGCCGCGCTCGATATTCGCCAAGACTCAGGCTATCATGGCGAGGTCATTGCCGATATTTTTGCCAATGCCTCCAACTTGCCTGATTACAAGGCGCTAAGCGAAGCAGAGCGCCAAGAGTGGCTGACCCGCCTACTACAAAAACCAGGCACACCGCTGATTTATACCGATAATTTAAGCGAGCAAACCCGTGAGCAGCTGGCATTGATGCAGTCGGTGGCCAAACTGCGCAAACTGGTCGGCGACGATACTTTTGGCAGCTACGTCATCTCGATGACCAATAACGCCAGTCAACTACTAGAAGTACTGCTGCTAATGCGTTTTGCGGGTTTGTCTGGCATCAATGACGACGGACACTTATTTGCCGCCTTGCCGGTAGCGCCACTGTTTGAAACCATCGAAGACCTCAAAAACATCGATAAAATCATGCCAACGGTACTGGACAACCCCCTGTATCGCGAGCTACTTGAGCACTCAGGCAATATTCAAGAGATTATGCTGGGCTACTCCGACTCTTCTAAAGACGGCGGCATTATCACCTCGGCTTGGCAGCTGTATAGCGCCCAGCAAACCATCACTCGTATTGCCAACCAATACGGCATCAGCACCCGTCTGTTCCATGGCCGCGGCGGCTCTGTCAGTCGCGGCGGCGGCTCAACTCATCAGGCCATTGCCGCGCAGCCTGCTGGTACATTAAACGGACAAATCAAGTTTACTGAGCAAGGCGAAGTGCTCTATGCCAAATACGCTAATCCAGATACAGCAGTGTTTGAGCTGACCATGGGTATCACAGGCGCACTAAAAGCCAGCTCGTCACGCTTTGTGGCGCAGCCGGCCCAGCTCGATAGCTATGAAGCACTGTTTGCAGATTTAGCCGATGCAGGTGAGCAGCAATATCGAGCATTGACGGATAATACAGACGGGTTTTATCAGTTTTACTCCGAGGCCACGCCCGTACAAGAGATCTCTTTGCTAAATATCGGCTCGCGCCCTGCCCACCGCAAAAAAGGCTTGCCAAGCAAATCAACAATTCGGGCGATACCTTGGGTGTTTGGCTGGTCATTGGCCCGCTTTACCCTTCCTGCGTGGTATGGCGTGGGCACGGCATTAGAGAGTGTCAAACAAAACGAAGGACTGATGAAAGAGATGAATAAAAACTGGCCGTTTTTTAGCGCCTTTATCAGCAATATCGAAATGGCTTTTACCAAATCGGAGATGAATATCGCCCACGCCTACAGTCAGCTGTGCAAAGACGAGCGCTTACGCACACAAGTCATGCAGGCTGTCGAGCACGAGCACGCGCTTACTCACTCTGGCCTAAACTCCCTGCTCGAGCAAACCTCATTATTGTCCACGCAGCAAGAGCTGGCAGCGTCTTTACAATGGCGCAATGCTTACTTAGACCCGATCAACTATATCCAAATCGAGCTGCTCAAACGCATGCGCCAACCTGATAATAAGGATGCTAAAAGTACCGATAAACTGGCGGTAGAAGACCCACTAATTCGCAGTATCAATGCCCTTGCAGCAGGACTACGTAATACTGGTTAGAACTTGATACTGATATTAAAACGCAAATAACCGCTGACTTAGTTAGCGGTTATTTTTTGAAAAACTAAAATTTGGTTGTTCGCTGGCATCTGATATTGAGTTATTAAGGTTAAATGGTGAGTGTTGGCTAAAGCAATGATATCTTCTTTATGCCGGATACCGCTATCAGCATCACGCTGGCGCAAACTGCTATCAAACTGCTGGTTGCTCGCACTGGTATAGCGTCCGTTTTCATTAAATGGTCCGTAAACAATCAGCTTGCCGTCTAACGGTAATGCTTCTCCGACCAACTCAAACAACCTCTCAACCAAAGGCCAAGCAATAATGTGTAAAGTATTGGCAGTAAAAATAGCGTCGTAAGGTTCGCCAGTATTAGTTTTTGGAATAGAATCTGTTAACAAATTAAAAGCCAACGGTGCATACAGGTTTGATGCGGGATAGGCATCATGCCAAGCTTGTATCACCTGATGATTATCAGTTACATCGCTGGTTTGCCAGTGCAGATGCGGCAAATTTGGCGCGAAATACACACTATGCTGACCGGTTCCTGAGCCTACTTCTAATACATGAGTAGAGTCTTGCAGTTCTTTTTGTAGTACTTCTAGGATAGGTGCTTTATTATTTTCACAAGCTTGTGAAAAAGGTAGTCTATCTTGGCTACTAATATCCGCATTACCTAAGTTATTTTTATTCATAATACTATCTTAATAAAGGTTCAATAAATCAGTCTAATAAATACCGGCTTCCACTCCAGCAGCTAGCGTCATCGCAAGCTCTTCCACTTGCTCCACAAACACCTCTTGCCAATCACCTTTTAAAATAAGCGTATCTTGAATTTGATTCCAGCGCAAACCAGTAATAATCGTTTTCATAGCCAGTTTAGTTCCCGTCCCATCAAACCCAGCGCGAATATATAATGCAAAAGGCAGCCCCTGTTTGTGCTCTAATACCGCGTAATAACAGCGATCGAAGAAGTCTTTGGTCAGCCCTGCCATATAAGACAAATTCTCAGTCGTACCTAACAATAAGGCATCGGCTGCGAGTATATCTTCAGGCTGCGTATCCTGTGGTGCTTTGAGAACCACGTTGATATCTATATCAGGGTGATTGGCACCGTCATGAGCGGCTTGCGCCAACTTTTTAGTATTCGGTGATGGTGCATGCGCGACGATAAGCAAGGTTTTGGTAGCCATATTAATCACCGTTATAAAATATATCAGTTCTTAGAATGAATAGTCACCTTTTGCATGATATCAGGATGAATACTTTTCGCAACCGGACAAGTCAGTGCTGTGTTATAAAATATCTTTTGCGTTTTTTCATCTAGCTGTTGATTAAAAGAGATAGCAACATGTATTTCACTGACGCGCCTTGGATCAGCTGTCATCACTTTGGTCACCTCAGCGGTAGTACCTGCAAGGTCGACATTTATATCACGCGCTTTAATCCCAATGATCGTTAGCATACAGCTGGCTAAGCTCGTCGCTAACAAATCAGTCGGTGAAAAAGCTTCACCCTTGCCATGATTGTCAGTGGGTGCATCTGTAATAATTTGATTGTTTGATTGCAAGTGAATAGCACTATAGTCTAATCCAAATAAAACCGATACAATCCTATTAACAATTGCATTTAATGAAATGAACCATGACTTATTCAATAGACTATCGCAAACAGGTACTTTTTAGCATCGCTGATGGTATGACCATACGAGAAGCTGCGCTATTTTATGGACTTAGCACCAGCACCATTCACAGCTGGCAGCAGAACCTAGCTCCTAAAACAACCAGAAATAAAGCACCAACTAAAATACCTGATGACGCATTGCTTGAAGACGTAAAAAGATACCCAGATGATTATAACTATGAAAGAGCTCGTCGCTTGAACTGTAGTCAAACGGGTATCTTTAATGCTTTAAAGCGTCTTGGTATCAGTCAAAAAAAAGACCTTAGAACATCCAAAAGCGTGTCCGATAAAAAGAGCGGTATTCCAGAGTAGGCTTGATCGCTTTACGCAGCAAGGCTACCCCATTGTCTATATGGATGAAAGCGGCTTTGAGGCTGAAACCATTCGTACTCATGGCTATGCACCGATTGGTAAACCCTGTATCGATAGCTACAACTGGCAAGCAAAAAAGCGAACGAATGTCATCGGAGCTCTCTATGAAAAGATGCTGTTTGCCCTTGATTACTTTGAGCAGAACATCAATAGCAATATATTTTATGACTGGTGTAAGCTCACACTTATTCCAAGTCTTAAAACTAAAT